>DASVIK010000447.1:0-6465 GCA_036382135.1 Candidatus Limnocylindrales bacterium
TTTACTTCAGCGCGGCGAGCCGGGGGATGACCAGCTCCGCCACCGCCTTCGCCATGTCGACCGTGGGAGCCTGGATGAGCAGGGACGGGGGCTTGGCAGCATCGGTCAGCCGGACGACGAGGGCGGCCTCCTTCACCGTCCCCGTCACGTCGATCGCGGTCGCGTCGAGGCCCCCGACCGTGGTCGTGCTCGCTGCTCCGCCGCCGATGCCCAGCAGGGAGACGTCCGCCTTGTACGAGATCCCACCGATCTCGACCTTGATGAAGGTTGCGTCGCCCATGGTGTCGTCGGTCTGGTAGATGCAGTTCGTGCCCAGCCCCTTGATCGCCATCCCGTTCGGCGCGATGGAAATGGGTTTGCCGATGATGGTCTTCGCCTCATCGGTCGTGAGCAGCGTGCACATCTGCTTGGTCGTGGCGTTCGCGAGGTTGGACACGTCGCCGGCATCGCCGCCACCACCTGCCGCGGGCGAGCCACTGCCGGCCGCGGGGGAGCCGCCACTGGACGGGACCGCGGTCGGGGCCGTGGCTTGAGCGCCGCCCCCGGGTGCGAGCGTGGCCGTGGCGCCGCACGCGGCGAGGCTCACCGCGAGTGAGCCGAGGGCAACGAGATGGCGGAGACGCATGAGCCGGGACCTCCCCTGATCGACGGATCCGCCGGCGGCGCGCCCGGATCGTTCGACGGCGCCCATCCTACGCGGTGCCCGTCCAGGCGTCGGCGGATGGCCCGGCGGGCGCGACCACGGCGGGTCGGTTCAGGTGAGCGGCGGGAGCTCCTGTGCCTCGGTCAGGGCGCCGGCGAAGAGGTCGCCGCGCTCGGCGACCCGCGGCAGGACCGACCGGATCGTCCAGCGGTCGGGCCGCAGGTCCGGATCGTCGAGCTCGTCCCAGGCGATCGGGGCGGAGACCGGGGCGCCGGCCAGCGGCCGGACCGCGTACGGGGCGACGAGCGTCTTGATGGACGCGTTCTGGGTGTAGTCAAGGCGTGCCCGGCCGCGCCGGTCCGCGACCGACCACTCCCACGACACGAGGTCCGGCACCATCGCCCCGACCGCCTTCGACACGCCGTGGACCCATTCGCTCGTCTCGGCGAACGAGTAGCGCGGCACGACAGGGATCCAGATCTGGATGCCGCGCTTGCCTGTCACCTTGGGGAACCCCGTGACGTGGAGGTGCCCGAGCGCCGTCCGGAACAGCCGGGCGAGGGTGACGGTCTCGTCCCAGGTCGTCTTCGAGCCCGGGTCGATATCGATGAGGGCATAGGTAGGGCGCATCGGCGCGTCGAGCCGACTCGTCCAGGCGTGGATCTCGAAGGAGGTCTGGTTGCCGAGCCAGCACAGCGTCGCGACCTCGGCCGCCACGAGGTGGGTGTTCGCCTCACGGTGCTCCGGTCCGGTGGGATGGTCGCCGTGCCAGCCCTGCTCCCACTGTTCGCGCCAGCGGCGCAGCCACGTCGGCGCGGTGTCGGGGATGTCCTTCTGCCAGAAGCTCGGGCCGCCGACGCCGTTCGGGAACCGATTGAGGTTGAGTGGCCGCTCGGCGAGGTGCGGAAGCATCACCGGCGCGATCCGGCCGAAGTACGCGACGAGGTCGCGCTTCGTGATCGGCGGCTCGTCCGGCGTGGCGGGATGTGGCGGGAAGAGCACCTTGTCGAGGTTCGTCAGCTTGAGCTCGCGCCCGGCGATCGACCAGACGCCTTCCTTCTCGAGCTTCGCCAGGGCCTCGAGCTCTTCCGGAGTGGCGCCGGCAGGCCGTGATGTCGTCTTCGCCTTCGACGACTCGGCTCCGGCCCCCGCTCGCGCCCCGGCCTCGGCCCCGCTCCCGGAGGACTTCTTCATCGGTGGACTGTCCTTCGTTGCTCGTTGTTTTCGCGCGCTGCCCATCTCCAGCGCCTCGTTCGCCGGAGCCGGCTCGGCCGGCACGTCGACCGGCCGTTCCCGGACGACCGTCCGCGGATCGCGACCTTCGAGGATGCCCTTGAACGCCGTCTGGCGGACCGTGCCGTCGCGGGTCCAGGCCGCGAACTCGGCACGGATGACGATCTCGGGCGCC
The DNA here is from genome assembly GCA_036382135.1 of Candidatus Limnocylindrales bacterium. GTDB lineage: Bacteria > Chloroflexota > Limnocylindria > Limnocylindrales > CSP1-4 > C-114. Next base: position 2,052 of record DASVIK010000447.1, read on the forward strand.
GCGAAGCGTGCCTCGCGGAGCTCGCCCGTACGCGCGGGTGCCGGGTCGAACGGGGAGTCGGCACGGACGAGGGCGTCCAGCCGAGCCTTCAACCCCTTCCGTACCTTCCCGTCGAGGCCACTTCCGACGCGTCCCGCATAGCGGAGTTTCGTGCCCTCGTACACGCCGACGAGCAGGGCCCCGAGGTCCTTGTGGCTCCCCTCCCCCGGCACGTAGCCGCCGACGACGAGCTCCTGCTCGGGCCGGACCTTGATCTTCAGCCAGTTGTCCGTCCGGCGACCCGGTTCGTAGCGGCTCTTGCGTCGCTTGGCCACGATCCCCTCGAGGTGGCGGGCCGCGGCCACTTCGAAGAACGTTCGGCCCTCGCCCTCGACATGGCTCGCGTAGCGGACCCGGGCGTGATCGCGCAGGACGCTCTTCAGCAGGCGCTTGCGATCCTCGAGGGGGACCTTGAGAAGCGACCGACCGTCGAGGTACAGCAGGTCGAAGGCCATGTAGACGAGCGGCGCATCGGCGACCGTGGGGTCACCGCTGATGCGCTGCTGGAGCAGCTCGAACGACGGTGCGCCCTCCGGATCGAGGGCGACGACCTCACCATCCACGACCGCGCTCGTCGCTCCGAGCCAGGTCACCGGGGAGAGGAGGCCCGGGAAGTAGTGCGCCGCGTCGTTGCCGTTCCTGGTGAACGTCTTCACGGCACCGTCGTTCACGCTGGCCTGCACGCGATAGCCGTCCCATTTCACCTCGAAGAGCCAGTCGGGCGAGTCGAACGGGTGGGTGGCCAGCGTGGCCAGCATCGGCTCGATGAAGCCGGGGAGTGGCGCGTCGACGGCCGCGGCCAAGTCGACCTCCGCGATGGCCGCAGGCGCCGCGGAGAGCCAGAGCGCGTCGCGAGCCTCCTTGACCTCGTCGTTGGTCCGGCCCGTCTTGACGCTCTGCGGGTGATCCTCCGCGTCCCAGCCGGGCGCCGCGTCGGCGTCCTTCTTGTGGATGAGCAGCCACGGTTCGCCCGAGTCGCCGTCCCGTGGCCGGGTCTTCACGATCGTGAAGCGGCCACGGATCTTCTCGCCGTTCAGGCGGAACTTGAGCTCGCCGTCCTCGATCGCCTTGCGCGGCGCGGGGATCGGGGGGACGGGCTTGCCGGGTTTCGGCTCGGCGGCTTCCGGTTCCCACGTCCCCCAGTCCCAGACGATGACGTCGCCGGCCCCGTACTGGCGAGAAGGGATGACGCCCTCGAAGTCGAGGTACTCGATCGGGTGGTCCTCGACGTGCATCGCCATCCGGCGCTGGCTCGGGTCGAGGGTCGGGCCGCGCGGCACGGCCCAGCTGACGAGGACGCCATCGATCTCGAGGCGGAAGTCGTAGTGGAGCCGGGTCGCGCGATGACGCTGGACGACGAACCGGCCACCCACCCCCGCCGGCGTGACGGTCCGGGGCGGGGCAGGCGCCGGTTCGGGCGTCTTGCCGAAGTCGCGTTTGCGGCCGTATTCCTCGAGAGGCACGCGGTCAGTGTGCCGAAGCGCGTGGGCGCCCGTCGACCTGGGGGTCAGGCGCTCTTGCGGCGGCGGGCGGGTCGGGCCTCGGTCTCAGCTTCGGCGTCGGCCGTCGCGTCGGCGGCCTTCTTCGACCGTCCCTTGGCGCCGGCCGCCTTGTCCTTCGCGGCCCGTGCCTCGGTCACCGAGACCGGTGTGTCGGTCCGGGCGGCCTTCGCGGCATTCACGCTCGCTTCGAGTGCGGCCATCAGGTCGACGAGGTTGCCGGTCGCCGCGGGCGCGGCTGGGGTCTTGATCTCGTGGCCGGCAACCTTCTCCTCGATGACCCCCATCAGGGCCTCGCGGTACTCGTCGTGGTAGAGCGACGGGTCGAATTCGCCGGTCATCGCGGACACGAGCTGCTCGGCCATGGCCTTCTCGGCCGGCTTGAACTCCTGGTCGGCCGCCGGCAGGTCGAGGTCCGCGGTCGCGCGGATCTCGTCGGGCCAGTGGAGGGTCGAGAGGAGCATCGTCCCCTCGAACGGGTCGAGGGCGGCGAGCGCCTCGCGATCCTTGATGACGATCTTGCAGATCGCCGTCAGGCCATGCTCCGCGAGGACGGTCTTGAGCAGGCTGAACGCCTTCTGGCCGATCTTGTCCGGCTCGAGGTAGTACGCGCTCTTGACGAAGCGGATCGTTCCCTGGTCGCGGCTCGCCTTCGTGAACTGCTCGATCTCGATGCTGCGGACGGTCTTGAGCGGCACTCGTTCGAGATCCTCGTCGGTCACGACGACGTATTCGCCCGGCGCGTATTCGAACCCGCGGACGGTATCGCCACGGCTGATGACCTCGTCATCGACCGGGCAGTACGTCTTCATCTGGATCCGCGAGAGGTCCTTCTCGTGGAGCATGTTGAAGCTGATGCCCTTCGACTCGGTCGCCAGGTAGAGCTTCACCGGGATGGTGACCAGCCCGAACTGGATGGCCCCCTTCCACATCGCGCGCGCCATGCTCGATCCTCGCTTCGGCTCCCTTGCCCGTGCCCGAAGGCTGGGCGGTGACGATAGCCGCCTCGGCGCCACGTGGCAAGGGCGCGTGCGGAGAGCATCTGCGGGCGCGGGCGCCCCGTCGTGTGGCCCGACACTGGTTCGTGGCGTCGCGCGACCCGGCAGCCCCCTTCGTGGCGTCGCGCCGCCCGGCTGGCCGTCTTCGTGGCGGATATCACCGGGGGTGATGCTATCGGTCGGGAGCGGGTCCTTTCGTGGCGGATATCACGGGCGGTGATGCAACTGTCGTACCGCGCCGCCGACGCTGCCCAGACGTGCCGCCGGTCGTGCCGCTCATCACTGGTGGTGATATCCGGCACGTGATCGCGGTCGAGCGGACTTCGCGCGCCGGCTTCGGTCAGCCCTGGCCTCGGCGAACGCGGCGGGACGTGACACCGAGATTCGTAGCATCACGGCGGGTGATATTCGCGACGAACAGGAGCCCATTCACCGGTCCTGCCGGACGCCGAAGCCAGGCCCGAAGGTCGTCGTAGCGGAGCGGCAGCGCGGCGTCGAGCACGGCCGCGTGACGCGCGACGCGGCGCCGTTCGGTGGAGGTCGATGGGAGCACGAGCATCCGCGCGACCGCGGCCGGGCGCCACTCGAACCGCTCACGTGCGATCGTCCCGGCCAGCCGGACCTTCTCATCGAGCTTGCGCAGGGTCGCCTCGATCGATACGAGCTCCGTCTTGATCTCGATGACGAGTGCCACGCCGGACTGAGCGTGGAAGGCCAGGATATCGATCGAACCGCGCTCGCCAAAGTGTGAGTACGTCACCTCGACCTCGGTCCCCCAGGCAAGCGGAGCGAGAAGGTCGACGGTGGCGCCAAGCAGGCTCGCATGTCGCTCGTCGAGCAGCCGGTCCAGGGCGCCGCCCTGCCAGCGCACATCGATCACGAGACTGGCCTCGACCGTTGCCGCCACCGAGCGAAGGGTGTCGACGTTCACGTCGCCGATCTGGCCTCGCTCGAGTTTCGAGATGAACGGCTGGCTGACGTTGGCCGCGGCCGCGACGTCGACCTGGCGCCAGCGACGACGGCGGCGGAGGGCGCGAAACGCGGCACCGACCCGGGGGTCATTCACGCGTGGATGGTGCCGGGCGGCTCTCCACCGCGGCTTATCGGGCGCGCGCCGGCCGTAGCCCGGGGTCAGTGGGCCAGGCGGAGCTCCGACTCGGCTTCGGTGACCCGGGCCAGGATGTTCGAACGGAGGAGGTCGAGGCCGCTCCAGACCGCCTTGGTGGCGTTGCCGACCGACGTGAGCTGGTTCTTGAGCGCCTTGATGAGCTCGAGCTGCTCGCGGATCCCGGCCAGGGCCGCGGAGACGGCCGCCGCGTCGACTTCGACCTCGCGCTCCACGAGCGTCGCCGCAGCCAGGAGCCGGGCGAGCCGCACGGCCGCTTCGAGCGTGGCCGCATCCGGAGCCATCGGGTCGATGACGCAGTAGACGTCGCCGGCCCGCATGTCGAACGGGGCGATGCCGGTCGGCGCGTGGGCCGGCGTGAAGACGACGAGACCGACGGCCGCGCCGCGGTTCGTCTTCGCCTCGCGAAGCTCGTCGCGGATGGCCCGGCCCGACATGACCCGGTCCTTGGCCTCGACGACGATCTTGAGATCGGCGCCCCGGGCGAGCCCTTCGTTGACGGTCAGGACGAAGTCGCCCTTCTTGCTCTTCAGCACGTCGCCCGTGTCCGAGCCTGTCCGGTCGAGCAGGTCGCCGTTGGCCCGCGCGAGATCGCCGAGCATCGCCTCGAGCAGGTCCTCGAAGTCCCCGCCCTTCGCGGCCGACTTCGAGCGCTCGGACGCCCGTGCCGCGGCCGCCGCCTCGATGCCCGTCAGCCGGTCGTTGAGCTGCGCGAACCCGGCACTGATCTCCTCGCGGAACTGGTACATGGG
>DASVIK010000448.1:0-4290 GCA_036382135.1 Candidatus Limnocylindrales bacterium
GACCGGATCGCCGCCGTCGGTCGGACCGGCCGAGCCATCGGCCTCGGTCGGATCGCCGGCCTCGGGAGCGCCCGCGTCGGCGTCGTCGCCCGCCTCGACGCCGCCCGGGAGCCCGGGGTCGCCGGCGATCACGTTGCGCACGGTCGCCCAGGGCTTCGACCAGCCGGTCTTCGTCACCAACGCCGCCGACGGCCGCGGCCGGCTCTTCGTCGTCGAACAGCCCGGTCGCATCCGGATCGTGCGCGCCGGGAAGGTCGTGCCCACCCCGTTCCTCGACATCTCCGACCGGGTGAGCTGCTGCGGCGAGCGCGGCCTGCTCGGACTCGCGTTCGCGCCCGACTTCGGCAAGCCGAGCGTGGCGTTCTTCCTGGACTACACGGACAACAACGGCGATACGGTGATCGCGGAGGGCACGGCCGGCCAGAACGGCGATCCCGACAGCGCGAATGCGGGAACGGTCCATACGCTCCTCAAGATCGCCCAGCCCTTCCCGAACCACAACGGCGGCATGCTCGCCTTCGGGCCCGACGGCTACCTCTACGTCGGGATGGGCGACGGCGGCTCGGGTGGCGATCCGCTGGGCAACGGTCAGCGCCTCGACACGCTCCTCGGCAAGATCCTGCGGCTCGACGTGACCTCGAACCCCGGCGCCGAGGAACGCTACGTGGCCCCATCCACGAACCCGTTCGTGGGGACGGCGGGCGCCAAACCCGAGATCTGGGCCTACGGGATGCGTAACCCATGGCGGTTCAGCTTCGACCGCGCGACGGGCGACCTGTGGATCGGCGACGTGGGGCAGAACCAGTACGAGGAGGTCGACGTCGCCCGGACCGCGGACGGAGGCGGCCGCGGCCTGGACTTCGGGTGGAACAGGATGGAGGCCACCCACTGCTACGCGGCGCTGCTCGGGTGCGACAAGGCGGGTCTGACCCTGCCGGTCACGGAGTACGACCACGGCGCCGGGGATTGCGCGGTCATCGGCGGATACGTCTACCGCGGGCCGGCCATGCCGGCGCTCGACGGGACCTACCTGTTCGGCGATGAGTGCAGCGGGACGATCCGGTCGATCGCCGCGAATGGACCCGCCGGCCAGGCACCGGTCGTCGTCCTGGAGAGCCATCGCGCGATCAGCTCATTCGGGGAGGACGAGGCCGGCGAGATGTACCTCACCGACCTCGCCTCCGGCGACCTCCTCCAGGTCGTGGCCGCTGCGCCGTAAGGCGCGGGCAAGACTCCCGAGCGAAGGCGCCGGGGTGACCCGGCGCACGGACGCTCCAGCCACAGCCCCGGCTGGGACCTCGGCCTACGGGATCAGATAGACGACGGCGACCGAGACGGAGACTTCGTTCGTGCCGGCCTGGACCGGCGTGGCGACCGCCTTGTCGACCGCGGCACCTGCGGCGGCGCCGAAGTAGACCGGGTACGGGGTCGGGGCGACGGTCTCGGTGATCGAGGCGACGCCTTCGATCGAGACGCCGGCAGCGGTGGCGAGGGCCTGCGCCTTCGACTTCGCGTCGGCCATCGCCTGCGTTCGTGCCTGGGCCTCGGCCTTCGTCTCGTCGTCGACCCGGAAGCTCACGCTGTCCAGGGTCGTGGCGCCGGCGGCCAGGGCGCCGTCGATCGCGTCGCCCAGCGAGTCGAGCTTGCGGACGGTGACCGCGACGCTGTTCGAGAACTGGTAGCCGATGAGCCGGGGCGCGTTCCCGTTCGTGTAGTCGTACTGCGGATTGAGGGTGATGGCGGAGGTCTGGATGTCGGCGTCGGCGATGCCCGCCTTCTTGAGCGCGGCGATGACGGCGGTCATCTTCGTGGCCGCGTCGGCGCGGGCCGCCTTGACGGTGCTTCGCTGGATGACGACGCCGAGGCGCAGGTCCGCGACGTCGGGGGCGAGGATGACCCGGCCGGTGCCGGAGACGCTGATCGTGTGCTGGGGCGCCGTCGGGTCGGCCGCGAGCGAGGCGCGGGGCGCGAATGACGGTGCCGAGGTGGCGAGGAGGACCGCGGTCGCCGCGGCGGCTACGGCGAGCCAGCGAGCGCGCGGGCCGATGGTCGGGATGGTGATCGTCGTGGCCATGGTAGGAGGCTCCCACGGGAGGCCGCGGGGTCGCGGCCGAAGTGGGCCCTTGACGCGCCCGGCACCGAGCCGGTTCCGAAGCCACCGTTCCGGGCACGCGAGGACGTCTCCGCGGCCCGGCGGACCGGCCCGCCGTCGCTGTCAGATGGCCAGCGGATCCACCTTGTCCGGATCGAGGCCGAGCTCCTTGATGGCCGCGGCCGCGCGGGTCGCCGTCACGGTGCCGCAGCGCGCCAGCGCAGACAGCGTCGCCGCCGCGATCTGGGGCGGGTCGATCTCGAAGAAGGTGCGGAGAGCCTCGCGGGTGTCGCTCCGCCCGAAGCCGTCGGTGCCCAGGGAGATGTAGGGCGCCGGCAGCCAGCGCGAGACCATGTCCGGCAGCGCCTTCATCCAGTCCGTCGCGGCGACGATGGGCCCGCCGTCCGGCCCCAGGACGCGGCTCACGTAGGGCACCCGTGCCTCGGCCGCCGGGTGGAGGCGGTTCCAGCGCTCGGCTTCCAGTGCGTCGCGCCGGAGGAGCGAGAACGACGGCGCCGAATAGACCTCCGCCGCCACCCCGAACTGTTCGGCGAGCAGCTCCTGGGCGGCGATGACGCCCTGGAGGATCGAGCCGCTGCCGACGAGCCGCGCCCGCGGCGCAGCTGCCTTGCCCTTGCCCCCGACCTTGGGCGCCTCGCGCAGGCGATACAGCCCGCGCACGATCGCGTCGTCGATGCCGTCCGGCTTGGCCGGCATCGGATAGTTCTCGTTGTACAGGGTCACGTAGTAGAAGACGTCCTCGCCCTTGCCGACCATCCGCTCGATCCCGTCGCGGACGATCGCCGCCATCTCGTAGGCGAAGGCCGGGTCGTAGGCGCGGATGTTGGGGATGTTCGCGGCGATGAGGTGGGAGTGGCCGTCGTCGTGCTGGAGGCCCTCACCGTGGAGGGTCGTCCTGCCGGCGGTGGCGCCCATGAGGAAGCCCCGGCCCCGGGCGTCGCCGAACGCCCAGGCCTGGTCGCCGGTCCGCTGGAACCCGAACATCGAGTAGAAGATGTAGAACGGGATCATCGCCAGGCCGTGGCTCGCATAGGCGGTCCCGGCGGCCTGGAGGCTGGCCATCGAGCCGGCCTCGGTGATGCCCTCCTCGAGGACCTGGCCGTCGGTCGCCTCGCGGTAGCTGAGCACGAGCTCGGAGTCGACCGGCTCGTAGCGCTGGCCCTGCGACGCGTAGATGCCGACCTCCTTGAACAGGGGGTCCATGCCGAACGTGCGTGCCTCGTCCGGGATGATCGGGACGATCCGGGTGCCGACCCCGGGGTCGCGGATGAGGTTCCGCAGAAGCCGTGTGAAGGCCATGGTCGTCGAGACGGGGATCTCCGAGCCGCCGGCGAATTCGGCATCGACCGCCGGGCTCGGCGCGGGCACGGGGGCGTAACGCACGATCCGCTTGGGGAGCGCGCCGCCGAGCGCGGCGCGCCGCTCGCGAAGGTATTCCACCTCCGGGGAGTCGGGCCCCGGGTGGTAGTACGGGGCCTCCTTGAGCTTGGCGTCGGGGATCGGCAGCTCGAGCCGGTCGCGGAAGATGCGCAGCTCGGCCTCGGAGAGCTTCTTCGCCTGGTGAGTGATGTTGCGCGCCTCGACACCGGGTCCCAGGGTCCAGCCCTTCACCGTATGGACGAGGATGGCGGTCGGCGCCCCGCTGAACTCGGTGGCCGCCTTGTACGCCGCGTACACCTTGCGGTAGTCGTGGCCGCCCCGCCGCAGCCGGGTCAGGTCGTCGTCCGTCAGGTGCTCGACGAGCGCGTGCAGGCGCGGGTCAGGCCCGAAGAAGTGCTCCCGGATGTACGCGCCCCCGGCGACCGAGAACTTCTGGAACTCGCCGTCGAGCGTGGTGTTCATCTGCTCGACGAGCACGCCGTCCACGTCGCGGGCCAGGAGATCGTCCCACTCGCGGCCCCAGATGACCTTGATGACGTTCCAGCCGGCGCCCCGGAACAACCCTTCGAGCTCCTGGATGATCTTGCCGTTGCCGCGGACCGGGCCATCGAGGCGCTGGAGGTTGCAGTTGATGACGAAGGTCAGGTTGTCGAGGCCCTCGCGCGTCGCGAGCGAGATGCCGGCGAGCGCCTCGGGCTCATCCATCTCGCCGTCGCCGAGGAATGCCCAGACGCGCGAGTCGCTGGTGTCCGCGATGCCGCGGTGGAGCAGGTAGCGGTTGAAGCGCGCCTGGTAGA
>DASVIK010000449.1:0-13405 GCA_036382135.1 Candidatus Limnocylindrales bacterium
CGCAGCCGGTCGATCGTCGCCGGGGCCGGGTGACCGTATGGGTTGCCAGCGCCCACCGAGACCGCGGCGATGCGGGGCCGAACGGCGTCGAGGAAGGCGGCGGTCGAGGACGTTCGGCTGCCGTGATGGGCCACCTTGAGGAAGTCGACCCGGGGTAGACCGCGTGCCAGGAGCGTCGGATCGATGCCCTCCTCGATGTCGCCGGCGAGAAGGAAGCGCTCCCGCGCGAAGGTTCCGAGCAGGACGATCGACACGTTGTTGATCCCCGTCCCGGTGTCGCCCGGCTCGGCGGGGACCGCATCGCGATCGGGCCACAGGACGTCGAATCGCACGTCGTCGAGGGCGAATGAGTCGCCCGTCGCCAGGCGTCCGGCGCTCCGACCCTCCGACGCGAGCTCCGCTGCCCAGGCGCGATAGCCGGGGCCGGGCCCGCGCATCCCCGGTTCGACGACACGTGAGACCCGGTATCGCCGGAGCAGGATCGCGAGTCCCGCGACGTGATCCTCGTGCGGGTGGGTGAGGACGAGGAGGTCGATCCGTCGGTCCCACGCCGGGACGTGGGCGTCCAGCGCGACGAGGAGTCGGTCCGGGTCGGGCCCACCGTCGATGAGCATGCGCGCCCCGCGGTCGGCGTCGACGAGGATCGCGTCGCCCTGGCCCACGTCGAGCACGGTGACCCGCACGCGACCGTCAGGTCTGGTCAGCGCCACCGCGCCGACGCCGACGACGGCGGTGGCAAGGAGGGCCGCGACGAACCGCGCGGTTCGTCCGCCGATCCGCCGGCGGCGGGTCGGGCCGTGGCTCGACGTGGTCGGCGTCGCGGGCCGGTGAGCCCGCCCAGCCGAAGGCGGAGACCCCGACCGCGCTCCAGACTCCGATCCCGACCCCGATCGTGTCCCTGATCCCGACGCCGATCGTGACCGCGGCCGGAAGGTCATCCAGGTCCGCAGCCGCATGCGGCGACCCGAGATGACGACGACGACCGCGCTGGCTGCCGCTCCCGCAGCGAGCAGGTTGAACGGCGGAGCCAGGATCGCGCTCGCGAACGGAAGCGCTGCGGCGGCCCGGACGATGAGGATCATCACCGAGAAGGCGACCCAGGCGGGCAGGCCGGCGATCGTGGCGAGCGGCGCGGGCGCACCGGCGGCCGTGACGGCTCCGCCCACGAGGGCGATCCCACCGGCGGCCATCGCCGGGGCCACGATCGGGACGACGAGGAGATTCACGAGGGGGGCGACGATCGGTACCCGCCCGAACCAGGCGAGGGCGATCGGGAGCGTCGCGAACTCCGCCGCGAGCGAGACCCCGAGGGACTCGCTCAGCCAGCCCGGCAGGCGGCCGCCTCGCCAGGCCTCGATCCGGCGCGTGAGCGGCGTCGCCCAGGCGATGAGCCCCGCGGTCGCCGCGGCCGACAGCGCGAACCCCGGGTCCGTCACGAGCCCCGGCCCCGCGACGATGAGCCCGACGATCGCCCAGCCGAGCGCCGCGGCGGCGCGCCCGCTCCGCCCGGTCTCACGGGCGAGGAGGACCACGGTCGCCATGGCCGCGGCGCGGAGGACGGACGGTGACGCTCCGGTCAGGATCGTGTAGCCGCCGATCGCCAGCAACGTGGCGGCCGCGCGGCGTCGGCGTGGCCACGTCCGGAGCAGGGCGGCGATCATCGCGCCCACGATCGCGATGTTCCAGCCGGAGATCGCGACGACGTGGCTCACGCCCGCGGTGGTGAAGGCCGCCGCGAGGTCGCGGTCCACCCGGTCGCGCAGGCCGATGAGGATCCCCGAGGCCAGGCCCGCCTGGGGTTCCGGCAGCGCTCGGGTCAGGGAATCGTCGCCGGCGCGCCGGATCCCTTCGATGGTCGACGCGGGGCCGCCCGCGTCGCCGACGATCGTCAGGTCGGTCGTCCGCAGGGTCCCGTCCACGCCGCTGCCCGCCAGGTAGCGTCCGTAGTCGTCGTCGGACAGCGGCTGGACCTTGCCCCGCGTCGCGACGGTCAGGCCGGGCCGGATCGTCGGGTAGCGCGGCAGGGAGGCCGCGATCCGGATGGCCGGCGCGTCCGGGCCGGCCATCCCGCCGGAAGCCGGCGCCGGCGCCAGCTCGAGGGTCGCGATCTGCTGGCCATCGCGCGGCGATCCCACGCTCTCGACGGTCCCCAGCCATGTGCCGGAGCCGGAGCCGGCGATCGCGGCGACGGGACTCGGCCGGACGCCGGGCTCGATCGCGACGCGGCTCGCGACAAGCACCGCCGCGACGACCAGGGCGAGCGCGCCGGCATGGTTCGACCGGCGGCTGACGAAGGCGACGATCGCCCCAACGGCGAGGCCTGCGACCGCCCCAACCGACCCGCTCGTCGCGCCGAGCCCCCGAGTTCCTTCGGCGACGACCGCCACGATGACCGCCCCGGCCGCGGCCCACCCGGCTCGAGGCATCAATGCACGACGACGAGCCCGCGGAGCTTCGCGAATGCGGCTGGGCCGAGGAGTTTGCGGGTCTGCAGGTCGTTCACGGACCGGAACGGGTGGGCGCCCCGCGACGCGACGATCTTCGCGGCCGTCGCCGGCCCGATCCCGGGCAGGCTGTCGAGCTCGGCTGCGGTGGCCACGTTCAGGTCGATCGGCCCGTGGCTGGCCCCTGCCCCCGCGCCCGGCCCGGACCCCGGCCCCGATCCGGTCCCCGGCCCGGCCGACGGATCGTCGCGCGACGGGATCCTGATCTCCTCACCATCGCTGACCAGCCGCGCGAGGTCGATCTCGCGATCGGCCCGCTTCGCGTCGACCCTCGGCGAGTAGCCGCCCGCCGCCGTGATGGCCTCCCCGACGCGCGCGCCGGACGCCAACCGGTACACGCCCGGATGGACGACCGCACCGGACACCTCGACGACCGGTCCGGTCGGGCCTGCCGGACCAGCGAGGTCGGTGCTCCCGCTGGGCTCGAACGTCCCGCCGGGGAGCGCGACCGTGGAGCGCGGCGCGGCGAGGACCAGGAACCCGACGACGGCGAGCAGGGCGACCGCAAGGACGACCGCCGCCGCGGTCCAGGCGAGCGGCAGCGACAGCGTCTCCCGGTCGGTGCCAACCCGGGAAGGGTCCTCCGCGGATCCGTCGTCCGGGGAGTCGGCAGTCGCGGGATCGGCAAGGTCGAAGACACGCCAGGGGGTCGGGCGCGGGTCCAACGGATCGCCTCCACCGGCGGGCGGGACGGGCAGAATGGCGGTCGGATCGGCGGGCGATGGTCGAAGAAAGTACGACCGTCGGCGCCGGGGGCACTTCCGGAGTCGACGGCCGTCGAGATGAACCCTACGGGGCGCCGCTTAGCTGCGACTTATCAGGCGGGGTCGTGTCTGGTCATCAGGGCTGGGCCGGATCGTCGGGCGCCTGGAGCGCGGCGATCTGGGCCTGGAGTCGCTCGATCTGGGCGTTGAGCGGGTCGGTCGCCGCGGCACAGTCGGGTCCGGGCGGGAGCGCGGTGGTGACCGGCGTGACCGCCGACCGCAGGACGTAGAAACCCGCCGAGCCGCCGGACGAGAGGCGGAGGAAGCCGTGACCATGGGGGACCCGGTTGTCGGCCTGTTCGATCGTCACGTCCGCATCCACGAAGGCTCGCCCGTCGCTCTTCATGGCAGACGCCCGGCCGGTGGCCGTGAAGCGCTGGGTGCCGGCGGCGTAGCTCACGTTGATCGCTGGGTGGATCGGCGAGGTTGTCACGGTCGTCTGTCCCATGTTCGGGCCTCCCTGGTTGCGGGCGGAGGCCTCCCGGAGGCCGAGCGCCTTGAATCCGCCGGACTTCGCATAGGTGCGGAAGACCTCGCGCGGCATCTCCGAGCCGTTGGTCTTCGGTCCGGCCAGCGGGTCCGCATGGAAGAAGAAACGGGCGTCCTGCCGATCGAAGAACATCGCGTGAAGGAAGTCCGCCTTGTCCTGGTAGCGGCGCTTCCGCTCGAGCGAGCTGTAGATGCCGAAGACGACGAGCGCGAACCCGTCGTCGAGGGCCTTCTCGATGGCGTCCCTCCCCGAGATGAGGACGGCGTTGAGGCCGTACCGCTTGCGGAGGCCCACCTGGAGCGCCTCGAGCGTCATGCCGCCCACCGTGTCGCCACTGTCCACGCGGAGCGCCTCACGCTCGGCGGCATCGGTCGGGACGACGCCGCCGGTGGCCGCGTTGGCGATGTCGATCCCCGACGAGGCCACGCAATCGGAGACCTCATCCGTGGGGACGACGCGGGTGAGCTCGGAGCAGAAGGGGCCGCGGTACGGGGGAGGCAGGGCAGGCATGCCGCGGAAGCTATCGGCCGGCCGTCACCGGCCCGTCTCGGATTCGATGCGTTCCCACGGGACCCAGCGCGCGCCGTCCCACCAGCGGTGCCAGGTCCGGCCGTCGCGACCGGCCGCGAAGAGGTCGAGGCGCTCGGCGCCCCACGACGAGGCGGCCGGCACGCCGGCGAACTCTCCGCCGAGGGACTCCCAGGGGTGCCACGCGCGGCCGTCCCAATAGCGATCCCAGAGGGCGCCGTCGGCGAAGATCGCGAAGACCTCCATGCGGTCGACCGCCCAGGCCGTCACCGCGAACCCGCCGTCCAGCGGCCCGCCGAGGGACTCGCCCGGCGACCAGGCGCCGCGGTCGAACGCGCGGTGCCAGAGCGCGCCCGCGTCGTCGACCCAGAAGAGATCGATCCGGCCCGGACCCCAGGAGACGGCGGCCAACCCACCCGGGCCTGCCGCGCCGCTGGCCGCCCTGCCTGTCGTGCCGTCGCCGGCGTCCAGGCCCTCAGCCATCGGCGAGCTTCGGTCGGACCTCTTGGACGAGGCGCGTCATCGATTCCTCGTCGTACGGCGACGGGAAGCCCGCGATGAGGTGGCGATAGCCGATCGACGCGTACGGCGCGAGCATCTCGACGACGTCCTCGGGGGTCCCCACCGGCTGGTCGGTCCAGATCGCCGCCTGGCCGTTCGCCTCGAACATCGCCGCCTGGACGCGCCGCGCCTCCGCCCGCGAATCGCGGATGACGACCGAACCGATGCCTGCCGTCCGCTCGATCTCGCGCTCGGCGCGCCCGACCGTCTCGCAATGCTGGCGCAGGATCGCGTCCTTGCGCTTGACGTTCTCGAAGCCACCGCCGAGGTTGTTCGCATCGGCGTACTGCGCGACGAGCTTGAGCGTCACCTGCTCGCCACCGCCACCGACCAGGATGGGCAGGCGGCGCTGGATCGGCGCCGGGAGGTTGCGCACGCCGCGGGAGTGGTAGCGCTGCCCCGCGGCCGTGGGTGTCGTCCCGGCGAGCATGCCGCGCATCACCGGCAGCGCCTCGCCGAGCCAGCGCAGCCGCTCCGGCGGACCGCTGCCGAAGGGCAGCCCGAACGCGCGATGCTCGGTCTCGAACCAGGCCGCCCCGATGCCGAGCATCGCCCGGCCGCCGCTGATGTGGTCGAGCGTCGTCGCCATCTTGGCCACGACGGCCGGCTCACGGAACGTGTTCGCGCCGACCATGAGCCCGACCGTGACGCGAGTCGTCGCCATCGCCCAGGCCGTGATCGTCAGCCAGCCTTCGAGGATCGGGCCGTCGGCCGAGCCCACGATCGGATAGAGGTGGTCCCAGGTCCAGAGCGAGTCGTACCCGAGCCGGTCGGCGCGGGTGCCGGCCTCCAGAAGCCCCGGCCAGTCGGTGTACTGGTTCCAGCAGAGCGCGCCAAGTTTCGTGTCAGCCATGCTCATAGTCTAGGCGGCCGGACCCCGCGCCGGCCGCGGTCACCGAGCCCGTGCGGGCCTGCTCGCTGGCAGTCAGGTCCGCGCCGCCGGTCCTTCGCGTGCCAGCAGCCACGCGCCCAGCCACAGCAGGAAGAGGATCAGCAGGACGTTGCGCGCGTTCAGGACCAGGGCCATGAGCGGATCGAGCTGCCAGACCGGGGTGTACGCGAGCGGGTAGATGACGGTCGACACCGCCGCGATGACGAGGCCCATCCAGCGCAGCCGCCCCGGCACGAACGGGATGAGCGGCAGGAACCACACGATGTACTGGGCCGAGAAGACCTTGCTCGAGACGATGAGCGCGACCACGACCGCGACGACCGCGACCGCCAGGCTCGCCAGCGGGACGGCTCCCAGGCGCCGGGCATCGCGCCGGAAGCGCACGAGCGCGCAGGCGCCCACGGCGGCCACGAGCAGCAGCTCGATGACGGTCGTGGCCGGGGCCACGATGTCGGCTCCCGGAGCGACGACCTCGAGCGTGCCGAACGCGTGGACGAGCGCGAACGGCTGGTCCGCCAGCACGTGGAGGAGGAGCAGGATCCCGGAGCCCGTGCTTTCGAGCTGCAGGCCACGATCGAGCTCGTACGTCAGCCACATGAGCGAATCGCTCCCGGCCGCCGCGAACGCGACGCCCATCACGAGGGCCACCGTCACGGCCGCGCCGAGCACGAGTCGCTTCAGACCGGCCCAGTCGCGCAGGGCCAGGGACCGGGCGGCGAGGATGGGCAGGACCACGATCGGGAAGAGCTTGAGCATCGTGCCCACCCCGATGGCCACGCCCGCCAGGCCCGGCCGGCCGCGGTCGACCGCCACGACGGCGCCGAGGACCAGCGCCGCAGGCCACAGGTCGTACCGCCAGGTGATCGAGGCGCCCGCGGCCAGCACCAGCACCGCCCAGGTCGCGAGGGCGCGCATCGGGTCCGCCGAGGCCCGCGCGATGAGCGACCCGACCAGGACCGCGAGGCAGCCCTCCATGAGCGCGAACAGGAGGCTGAAGGCGTCGTCCGTCGGCGTCCCGAACGGCCAAACGAGCCGAGGGATGCTCATCGGCACGAGCGCCAGCGGGGGATACTCCAACGGGAAGCCGCGATAGGGGATCGCTCCCCCGAGGAGCCGATTCGCGTAGCCGAAGAAGACACCGACGTCGCCCGTGACCCCCGCGAAGGCCGGGCCGGGCGTCAGGACGACCACGACGAGCACGATCCCGAGCGGGGCGACGAGCAGACCGGCGATGCGCAACCGGGACGAGCTCACCCATCGGTCCACCCGGCCAGCTTACGGGAGCCGCCCGATGCGCTCGCGCGCAGGGTCTCGACCGTGATGCTTGCCGCCCGCTCGGAGGACGTTGCGCGCGCCGGCAAACGGAAGCGGCGCCGACCCCGAGGGGCCGACGCCGCTGCTCGTGCGCGTCAGGAACCGTGAGTCTGCGCCGTGGGTTCAGGCGCTCGGCGTCGCCTCGGCGTCATCGAGGGCTCGACCGATGCGGGTCACGATCGCGCCGATCGCGAGGACCGCGGCACCCGCCGCGCGGCGGATCGGTGAGCGGGTCGGGCGGGCCCCGAACGACGATCGCTGGCCCTCGTCGTACAGCCGCGCGAGTCGGATGCGGTCGGCCTCGCGCTCATGCTCGGCGATGATGTCCCGGGCACGCTGGTGCTGGAAGTACCACGACATGGTCAGTCCCCTTCCGCGAACGTGGACGCGGGCGAGCATCGGGTGTCGAACTCGCGTGAGTCGACGCCTCCGGCCAGGGCCGCCAGGCCGAGGGCGAGGAAGCCGACCAGTACGAGGAGGAGGATGAGGAGCGATCCGTCCATCTGGTGGTCTCCGATAACCTGTTTCGTGCGGTTGAGTGGTTACCCAGATCGTAGGCCCTTGCGCGTAACCTGTCAAGGTGGTTATAGTGGTTAGCACATGACAGATTTCATCCCGCCCTACCACTACGTCGGCGTCGAGACGGCCCTCGAGTTCGTCGACACGATCGAGACCGAGAAGGGCATCCCGGTCGATCGATTCACCTCAACCGCCGCGGCCATCGATTGGTTGCGAGAGCACGGTCTCCTGCACGAGCCGGTCGAGGCCGAGGTCGAGGCGCTGCGCCTCCCAGGCCCGGCGAGCGACCGTGCCCTCGCCCAGATCCGGCGCGTGCGCGAGGCGCTCCGCGAGATCGTCACCGCGAGCGTGGAGGGCAGGCCGGCGACGGGGCGCGCCATCGACACCGTGAACCGGGTGATGCTCGCCCGCCAGCGGTTCATCCTTGTCTGCGGACCGAAGGGGGTGCTCGACCACCGCCACGAGGGCGATGCGATCGAGGACGTCCTGGCCCGGCTCGCGGAGCGGATCGCCCGCCAGGTGATCAGCCCGGACGCGGATCGGCTGCGGATCTGCGCCAGCGACACCTGCGACTGGGTCTTCTACGACACGTCGCCGACCGGCCGTCGCCGCTGGTGCGACATGAACACCTGCGGCAATCGCGCGAAGGCGGCCCGGCACCGGGCACGGACGCGCGGCGTGACGGTCGCCGGGACCGAAGCCGCAGGCGCCTGACCTTCCGGCGCCTACTCCCGGATGACGATGTTCACGAGGCGGCCGCCGGCGTGGATGATCCGGTCGGGCGTCCGGCCGTTGAGGAGCGTCTTGATCTTGTCCCGGCCGAGGGCGAGGGCCTCGAGGTCGGCCTGCGAGATGCCGACCGGCACGACGACCCGGTCGCGGACCTTGCCGTTGATCTGGATCGGCACCTCGCGGGTCTCGTCCACGATGGCGGCGGCGTCGACCGTCGGCCACGCCTGCGCATGGATCGAGCTCGGCGGAGCGCCCGCGGCGGCCGCGCGCCGGCTCCACAGCTCCTCGGTGATGTGCGGCGCGGCGGGGGCGAGCATGAGGAGCAGCAGGTCGATCGCCTCGTCCCAGGCCGGGCCGTCGACCGCTTCGGTCCCGCGGTAGCGCAGCAGGGTGTTGGACAGCTCCATCAGGTGGGCGACCATCGTGTTGAACTTGAACTCCGCGTACTCGGTCGAGACGACCCGTAGCGCCCGGTGGGCCGCCATCCTGATCGTCCTCGCGGCGGCGGCCGCATCCTCGCCGTCGGGCAGGGGAGCCGCGTCCGGGCCGGATCCCTCGCGGCCGTGCGGATCGAGCGCGATCGTCCACACCCGGCCGAGGAACTTGTGCACGCCGCCGATGCCCGTCGGGCTCCACGGCCCGCCCTGGTCCCAGGGTCCCATGAACATGAGGAAGAGCCGGATCGTGTCCGCTCCGTAGCGGGCGACGAGATGGTCGGGGTCCTGGACGTTGCCGCGAGACTTGCTCAGCCGCTCGCCGTCGGCACCCAGGATCTGGCCCTGGTTGAACAGCCGCCGGAACGGCTCATCCTGGGCGATCAGCCCGAGGTCGCGCATCGCCTTCGTCCAGAATCGGCTGTAGAGAAGGTGCATGACGGCGTGCTCGGCGCCGCCAGTGTACTGGTCGACGGGCGTCCACCGATCGACCAGCGAGCGGTCGATGGGCCCGTCGTCCATGCGAGGCGACAGGTAGCGGAACCAGTACCACGACGAATCGACGAACGTGTCCATCGTGTCGGTCTCGCGCCGAGCGGGCTCGCCGCAGCGCGGGCACGCGACGCGCAGGAAGGCCTCGTCGTGATTCAGCGGGTTCTCGCCACGGCCCCGGTAGTCGACCTTTTCGGGCAGCCGGACCGGGAGATCCTCGTCGGGGACCGGCACGATGCCGTCGCGTTCGCAGTAGATGACCGGGATCGGCGTGCCCCAGTAACGCTGCCGGCTGAACAGCCAGTCGCGCAGGCGGTACGTGACGGTCGCCTTCGCCCGGCCGTCCCCGGCCAGCCAGTCGACGATCGCGCGCATCCCGTCGGGGGCCGACATGCCGCTGAACCGGCCCGAGTTGACGAGCATCTCGTCCGGCGTGTGGGCGATGTACGCGTCGTCGAGCGCCTCATCGTCGGCGGACCCGGACGGGGCGATGACCCGCCGGATGGGCAGCCCGAACTTGCGGGCGAACGCGAAGTCGCGCTCGTCGTGGGCGGGCACGGCCATGATCGCGCCCGTGCCGTAGCCGGACAGGACGTAGTCGGCGATCCAGATCGGGATGCGCTCGCCGTTCACCGGATTGATCGCGTCGGCGCCCAGCCAGACACCGGTCTTCTCGCGCTCGGTGGACAGCCTCTCGATCTCGGTCTCTGTCTGGGTCCGGGCGATGTATGCATCGACCTCCGCCCGGCGCTCGGGCGCGGTCAGCCTCGCAACGAGGGTGTGCTCCGGGGCGAGCACCATGAACGTCGCCCCGAACAGCGTGTCGGGCCGGGTCGTGAACACGCGCAGCTCGTCGCCGCCGGGTTGGTGATCGTCGGGCGCCGTCGTGAAGACGATCTCGCCGCCCTCGCTCCGGCCGATCCAGTTCGTCTGCTGGAGGCGGATCGGCTCCGGCCAGTCGAGGTCGTGGAAGTCGAGCAGCTCATCGGCGTACCTGGTCGTCCGCAGGTACCACTGCTCGAGGTCGCGCTTCTCGACGGGCGCGCCACACCGCCAGCAGTGGCGGTCCGTTCCCTCGACCTGCTCACGCGCCAGTGTTCCGTCGTTGGGGCACCAATCGACCGGCGACATCCGGCGGTAGGCCAGGCCGGCCTCGAGGAACCGCAGGAACATCCACTGGTTCCAGCGGTAGAACTCGGGCTCACAGGTCACGAGCTCGAACCGCCAGTCGAACACCGCGCCCATCGATCGGAACTGCTTCCGCTCGCGCTCGATGTTCTGCATCGTCCAGTCGCGCGGGTTGATGTTGTTCTTGATCGCGGCGTTCTCGGCCGGCAGGCCGTAGGCGTCGAAGCCGATCGGGAAGAACACGTTCTCGCCGTGCATCCGGTGGAACCGAGCGAGCGCGTCGGTCGGGGTCACGATGTACCAGTGCCCGATGTGGAGGTCTCCCGATGGGTAGGGGTACATCGTCAGGATGTAGGACTTCGGCCGGGACGAGTCGTCGAGGTCCGTCTCATACAGCCCGAGCTCTGCCCAGCGGGCCTGCCAGCGCGGCTCGATCTCGGTCGGCTGGTATCGTTCCAGCCCGGTCCGTCCCGGGCGGCTGGATTGCGTCTCGTCGATGGCGGTCACGGTCGGATGGCCCTCGGACACTGAACCCCCCGCCGGCGCCGGTGGGGGGTTGGTGGAGCTACGGGGACTCGAACCCCGGACCTTCTGAATGCCATTCAGACGCTCTTCCAGCTGAGCTATAGCCCCACGATCTCACGCTTGACACGAGTCGATCACATGCGGCGGGCGCAGCCATGCCGTGCGGGTCGAGCCTGCCGAGTGGCGGCCATTCTACCGCGTCACCACGCGCGCGCGACCTCACGTGCTCCGGGTGGGGTGGCGGCGCACCGGGAGGGCCCGCAGCGCCTGATATGATCGTCGCCGTCGTCGCCGCGGTTCGCACCCGGCCGACCTCGGACCGTTCCGTCCGAGCAGCGGCGCGACGGCCCCCAGGTTGTCTTCCTTCACCGTCGATCATCGCGTCCAGCACGTCACAGAAAGCCGTTGCGCTCTTGAGGATCCAATCCCTGGCCCGGCGAGCCGGATCGCCACCCGCGCGTCCGTTGCCGTGGCGATGACTCCGTCGCGGGCCATCGACGTCCGCACGACCCGGGAGCAGTTGAAGGAGCTCGGGCCGTCCTGGATTGGCCTCGGCACCTTCCTCGACGCGCCGTTCGGATCGTTCGAGTGGGCGCTCTCCTGCGCGGAGACATTGGTCCCGGACTCCCGGCTTTTCATCCCGGTGGTCCGGGAGGACGGGGCACCCGTCGCGCTGGCGGCCCTCGTGCGGCCGAGCGGCTTCTTCGGCGTGGCGCGGCAGCTCGGGGTGGAGGACCACGGCGAGCCGGGCGACTTCAACTACCGGGACGCCGAGTCGCTGGAGCGGCTCGCCCGGGTGCTCGCGGCGAGGCACGTGCCGCTGGTGCTGGCGCGGACGCCCGCGGACTCCCCGCTCCTGGGGGCCCTCATGCGAGCGTACCGGCGCCGCGGGCACGTGCTGCTGCGGCCGCAGCCGGGCTGCCCGTTCATCGAGATCGAGGCCGACGAGGATCGAACGACGGCCAGCCTGCCGTCGAGATTGCGGAGCGACCTGCGGCGAGCGGCACGCAAGGCCGAGGAGATCGGCGTCGTCTCTCTTGAAACGCACGAACCGTCGACCGACGACGAACTGGCGCCCCTGTGGGCGGAGTTCCTGAGGGTCGAGGCGGCGGGCTGGAAGGGCCGACGCGAGACCGCCCTCGGATCCGATCACCGGCTCGGGTCGTTCTATCGGACGTACGCGGGCCGTGCCTGTGAACAGGGGATCCTGCGGATCCTGTTCCTCAAGGTGGGCCCGGACATCGCGGCGACGATGTTCGCGCTCGAGGCCGGCGAGCGCCTCTGGATCCTGAAGATCGGCTACGACGAACGGTTCGCCACGTGCTCGCCGGGTATGTTGCTGATGCACGAGGGCCTCCGGTACGCCGCCCGGCGGGGATTGCGCTCGTACGAGTTCCTGGGTTCGGCGAGTGACTGGACCCGCCGATGGACCGACCGCGAGAGGCCGATCCAGCGGGTGCTCATCTATCCCTATACGGTGCGAGGGATCGCCATCCTGGCCCGCAACACCGCCGGACACCTCGGGCGCCGGCTGCGCGATCGACTCAAGGGGGAATGATGCTGCGATACGTACGGAAGATCGGCAGGCCGGTCGTGCACGAGATGGTCCGTGCCGTCAGCCGGGATCGGGTGATCGGCGACAACATCGCGAATGCCCGGACGGTGGGGACCTTCCTGCACAAGCGCGGCTACGAGGTCACCCTGGCCTACTGGAACCGTGATGACGACTCACCGGAGGCCACCATGTCCCGGTACATGGAGGCGGCGGAAGCGCTCGGTGGGATCGGGGGGAAGTCGTACCTGTCCATCAAGGCCCCCGCGTTCGGCTACGACGTCGAGCTGCTCAAGGGGCTGCTCGGTCGCGCCCGGGAGCTCGGGGTCCCGCTCCATTTCGACGCCCAAGGCCCCCAGACGGCGGACCGCACGTTCTCGCTGATCACCGACGTCATCGGCGTGCCGCTCGACGGGGTCGGCTGCACGCTCCCGGGGAGATGGCAGCGCAGTCCGGACGACGCCGACCGGCTGGCCGGCCTCGGCCTGGCGTTCCGCGTCGTGAAGGGCGAGTGGCCGGACCCCGATGCGCCCACCCTGGATCCCGCGAAGGGCTTCATGGACGTGGTGGGACGGTTGGCCGGGCGGGCTCGGAGCGTGCGCATCGCGACCCACGACCCCGACCTGGCGCAGCGGTCGATCCGGATGCTGCGCGACGCGGGCACCCCCTGTGACCTGGAATTCCTCTACGGCTTCCCCGTCCGGAGGCTCCTGCCGCTCCCCAGGGACCTGGACGTCCCGATCCGCGTGTACGTCCCGTTCGGCCATGGCTGGATCCCGTACTGCGTCGGCTACGTGCGCGATCGGCCGGCGTTCCTGTGGTGGTTGGCCAAGGACTCGCTGGCCGGCCGGTACCGGAATGGGTTCCCGGTCCGGCCCAGCGCGGTGGGGTGACCCGGACGTCCGGCTGGCCGGGGCCAGCCCGCACCGGACTCGGTCGCCTCGCGAGTCCGGAGGGGTCGCGGCGGCGT
>DASVIK010000450.1:0-8675 GCA_036382135.1 Candidatus Limnocylindrales bacterium
GAGCGGTCTCGACCAGGCGACGCCCGTCTCCGCGTACCTCTACATCTTCGGCAACCAGGCGGCGTTCGAGCGCCGGGCGCCCGACGTGGCGACCTGCGCTCGCTCGTACGTGACGGACTCCGCGAGCCTCGAGTCGATCGATGTGTCCCCCTACGTCGTCGTCGGCCAGGGGCCCTGGGCGCCCGGCCTGCGCGCCAAGCTCCGGGACGGGCTGACGGTCGCCGCGGGGAACGGCGGCAACGGGACCGGCCCCGGCGGCGGGCCGCCCTGACCGACGACACGCGGTCACCGAGCACCTGACCGCACGACCGCCCGGGTGACGGTCCGGGGACCATCGGTGTATCCGCTGTACACCGGACTGCACCCCGCCGCACCGAACCCCACCGGGCCACACCAGCCGACCGCCCTGGGACCGGCCGTTCGTGTCATGCGCGCCCGGACCACCGGGCCACAGAAGTGCCCGGTCCCGGCACCGACGCTTGCGGCATGTCCCCGTGGTCCACCCCCGACAGCCGCCGCCGTCCCTTCACCGTCGCCGCCCGTCTGCGCCCGCTCGTCGTGGCCATCGCGGCCGTCGTCCTGGCGGCCGGCAACATCTCGCCGGCCATCGCGCTGTCGCCTGCGGCAGTACGCGTGGCGGGGCCAGTGCCGGTCACGGCCGTCGCGGCAGGCATCGCCGGAGCCGCGGGCGCCCCGATCGTCCTCGATGCTCGCAGCCTCTCGGCATCCACGGCGGGCTCGGCGGCGCTCGCGCTCGCGGCAGGGGCGGCCGGGGCGACCAGCCCTTCCCGGGTCGCCGCGACGCACCGCGTCGACGCGCTCCATCCGCAGCCGACGACGGGAACGGCCACGACGCGGACCCCGAAGACCACCGCAGCGACATCGTTCACGGGCAGGAACCACCTGTGGATCCCGGCCCTCGGCATCGATCGGGGCACGTCGAGCTTCGCGTGCTCGCGGAGCCAGGCCCCGGCCAACTACGTCTACCGCTGGGGCTGCGCCGGGTCGAACAACGTGTACCTCCTCGGCCACGCGTACGGCGTCTTCAAGGCTCTCCATGACGCCTATTACAACGGCCGGCTGAAGGTCGGCCTGATCGCCGTTTACGCGGACGGGTCGGGCACCGTCCACACCTACCGGGTCGCGTGGTGGCGCGTGGTCCGGCCGACGACCGACGCGAAATGGGCGTGGGCCCCCCTGGCGACGCCGAGCATGACCCTCCAGACATGCCTGGGCGCGAACAGCGAGACCCGCCTCATGGTCCGGCTGGTCCGGGTCAGCTGACCGAGGCCGGGCGACCTCGCCGGGCGGACACGCGCACCCTCCGCGCCGGGCGCGACTTTCAGACGACGCGCAGCCCCAGGATCCGACGCCCGATCACGAGCCGCTGGATCTGGCTTGTCCCTTCGCCGATCTCGGTGAGCTTGGCGTCGCGGAAGAAGCGCTCCACCTTGTTCTCCTCCACGTAGCCGTACCCGCCGTGGACCTGGATCGCCGCGTTCGTCGCCCGTGAGCTGACTTCGGAGGCGAACAGCTTCGCCTGGGCAGCGGCGAGCGCGAAGTCGCGTCCCTGGTCCTTGAGCCAGGCCGCCCGCCAGACCATCTGCCGTGCGGCCTCGATCTCGGTCGCCATGTCGGCGATGAGGAACGCCACGCCCTGGAACGTGCCGATCGGACGCCCGAACTGTTCGCGCGTCTGGGCGTACGGGATCGCGGCGTCGAGGGCCGCCTGGGCGAGGCCGACGGCGAGGGCGCCGATGCTGATCCTGCCGCCATCGAGGATCTTGAGGAACGTCCGGAATCCGTCGCCGCGTGAGCCCAGCATGTCGGCGGCGGGGATACGGACCCCCTGGAAGATGAGCTCGCCGGTCGCCGACGCGTGCAGCCCGAGCTTCTCCTCGAGCCGCCCGACCGCGAAGCCCGGCGCGCTCGCGGGGACGATGAACGCGCTGATCTCCGGTGCGCCGTCATCGCGCGTGCCGCTGCGCGCCGTGACGATGTACGTGCCGGCCTGTCCGGCGTTCGTGATGAACCGCTTCCCGCCGTCGAGCACCCACGTCCCGCCGTCCGGGCCCTCCTCGTGGCGGGCCGTCGTGCGGGTGCCTCCCGAGTCGCTGCCGGCCCCGGGCTCGGTCAGCCCGTACGCACCGAGGACCGTGCCCTGGGCCATCGGCACGAGGTAGCGCGCCTTCTGGTCGTCCGTGCCCGCCAGATGGAGCGGGCCGCAGCCGAGGCTCGTGTGGGCGGCGACGATGAGGCCGAGGCTGCCCCAGACCCGG
Source organism: Candidatus Limnocylindrales bacterium (assembly GCA_036382135.1). Classification (GTDB taxonomy): domain Bacteria; phylum Chloroflexota; class Limnocylindria; order Limnocylindrales; family CSP1-4; genus C-114. Next base: position 2,280 of record DASVIK010000450.1, read on the forward strand.
CCGATCTCCTCGATCGCGATCGCGTAGGCGAGCGTGTCGAGACCGGCCCCACCCTCCTCGTCCGGGAACGGGATGCCCAGCCAGCCCATCTCGCCGAGCCGATCCACGATGGGGCGCGGGAACCGGCGGGCCCGCTCGTGCTCGTCCACGACCGGGGCGACCTCGGTCGCCATGAAGTCCCGGATGGTCTCGCGCAGGAGGGTGTGCTCCGGGGAGAGGTCGAGGTCCACGGCCGCAGGGTAGCACCGGGGACGGCGGGTGACCGCCGCCCGCACGAGCCCCGTGGAGAGCGCGTCGGGCCGACCTTTGCTAGCCTTCGGGCATGTCCGAGCGTGCCCAGCTCGACGCCGACCCCCAGCTCGGCCCGCCGCCGTTCGATCGCGCCGATGGCGAGTGGCCGCACCCGCACGACCACACGGCCCATCTGCATCGGGCGATCCTCCACGACCTGCGCTCCGCGGGACCCTCCTCGCCCGACGAGGTGGGACGGCGGGTCGGTGCGAGCCGCACGAGCGCCCTCCAGCAGCTCCGCGCGCTCGAGGCAGCCGGCCTGGCCCGCCACGCGACCGTGAAGCACGGCGTCGGCCGGCCGCGCCACGTGTACGACCTCACCGCCGTCGCCCAGGGCCTCTTCCCGACCAACTACGACGGGCTCGCCAACGACATGCTGGCCGCGATCGAGGCGGTCGGCGGCCAGGACCTCGTCGGCGAGGTCTTCCGGGCCCGGCGGGTGGCGGTCGAGAAGCGCGTGCGGGAACGGATGGCCGACCGGCTGCCGGAGGGTGCGACCCTCGCCGATCGCGTCCAGGAGCTCGCCGTCATCCAGGACGAGGCCGGGTATCTGTGCCGGGCCGCTCTGGACGCCGACGGCACGACGCTCCGCCTCTCCGAGCACAACTGCGCCATCTTCCGCGTGGCCATGGGCCATCCGAGCGCGTGCGCCGCGGAGCTCGAGATGTTCGCCGACGTGCTCGGCGCCGACGTGGTCCGCGAGTCGCACATCGTGGCCGGCGACCGCTGCTGCTCGTACCGGATCACCGACTCCCGCGACGACTGACCCGGTGAGGTCGGACGCGACGACGGATCGGGCCGGACACGGCGATGCCCCGGAGTGACCCGGGGCATCTCTCGCGCTGATGGGTGGGCGGTGGTCCGCCAGCCCGCTCAGGCGGTCGCGCCGACCAGCTCGACGGCGGGCGCCATGAGCTCGAATTCCACGTGGATCCTGATGTCGTCACCGACGAGCCAGCCACCGGTCTCGAGGGCCACGTTCCAGGTGAGGCCCCAATCCTTGCGGTTGATCTTCGTATCCGCGCTGACGGCGGTCAGCCGGCCACCCTGCATGGCGGCGACGGTGCCGAGGAGCTCGGCGTCGAGGACGACCGGATGGGTCTGGTCCTTGATCGTCAGGTCGCCCGTGATCTCGTAGTCACGGTTGCTCACCTTGGCGATGCTCGTGCTCCTGAAGGTCATCTCCGGGTACCGCTCGACGTCGAAGAAGTCGGCGCTCCGAAGGTGGCCGTCGCGCCGCTCCTGGTTGGTCGACAGGCTCGCCGTAGCGATCCGGGCGACGACGGACGAGCGCTCCGGTGCCGATTCGTCGAAGTCGACCTCGAGGTCGAGCTCGTTGAACCGACCGCGGATGGTCGTGATCGTCATGTGCTTGACGGAGAATTCGACGTTCGCGTGAGCGGTGTCGAGGGTCCATTTGGTCATCGGGCGGTCTCCTTGAGACGGCTTCAGCGCTGCGGGCTGCGTGCCTGGTCTGGAGAACGCACGTCCGTAGTTGCAGATGCAACTATCTCACAGGGTCGTTGAATCGTCAACTACCCAGTCGTTCGGAGATCGGCCGAAGGGGGCCCGGCAGGCCGGACAGTCAGCTGGCGGGTGGCCGTGGAGGGCCGGCCCGGGGTCGGTGGCGCCGCGCCAGCCTTCTAGGCTTCCTCGCGTTCGACGACCTGGCGCCGAGCCGGCTCGACGCCCGCCAGCGGGACGTCCGAGACGTTCGGAACGAACGACGCCGCCAGCGCGGTCGCAGCCGCCTGCTGCTGGTCCTCGAGCGAGAGGATACCCAGCCGGCCCAGGGTCGCGAGCTCGTCGCGTATGTACGTCTTGAGCATCTCCGGTCCGTCGGTGTTGATCGTGAACCGGACCTCGTTGCGCCGGAACGTGTCGAAGATCCAGCGGAACTCGTCCCAGCCGGAGACGACCTGGGTGTTGAGGTTCGAGGTCGGGCAGAGCTCGAGGACGATGCCCCGCTCGCGGATCATCGCCATCGCGCGCGGATCGTAGGCGGCCTTGACCCCGTGACCGATGCGATCGGGCTCCAGCAGCTCGACCGCGCGGGCGATCTCGTCGACCGGACCGGCCTCACCGGTATGGACCGTGAGCCCGAGTCCGTACTGCCGGGCCCGGCGGTACAGCCGCCGGTAATCGGCGATCCGGAACGTCGCGGATTCGGGACCGGCGATGTCGATCCCCACGACGCCCCGATCGCGCCACGAGATCGCCTTCTCGCACAGGATCTCGTTGAGCTCGAAGGGGAACGCGCGGTCGAGGCAGAAGATGAGCCCGGGCTTGATCGGGTATTCGAGGGTCGCCCGGTCCATGCCCCGGACGGCGGCCGCGATGATGTGGTCCAGGTCCTGCTCGCCGCCCCGGTTCCGTTTCATGGGGTTGAACCGGAGCTCCATCGTCGTCACGTTGTTCTTGCGGTACGCGCCGCCGACGACCTCGTAGACCGCCCGCTCGACCGCGATCGGGGACGACTGGATGAGCTCGGTCCAGTGGAAGAGCTGGAGGTAGCCGTCGAAGCCCCGGGAGCGCGCCGACACGGTGATCATGTCGCGGAATTCCCAATAGTCCTTCGTCGGCAGCCGGATCCCCTGGGCGTGGGCGATGCCCCACATGATCGCCGGCGTCACGGCGCCGCCAAGATGGCAATGCAGCTCGGCGAGTGGGACCTTGCGGCTCAGGAGGCGGGCCATGCCCTCCGAGGATAGCCGAACGCGGGCCTACCGGCTTCTCGAGTCGGCGCCGCCGGCACTGCTCGCCGCGCGACGCTCAGTGGGCGCCGATGCATACGGTCAGCGAGGTCCGGTGATCGCCCGCCTGGACGTCGAATTCGTAGCGGCCGTCCGGCCACGACCCGTGGTCCACCCGCTCGAGATAGGTGATCCCCCGATTTCCCGGTGGCGAGACCTGGCGGATGACCCCGTCGAGCGACGCCGTCCGGGTGCCGTCCGTCCACCACGCGCCGACCTTCCAGTCGGGCACCAGGCCCGATGGAGCGGTGACCGCGACGAGCGACGGATGGCTCAGGAGGCGTGGCGCCGACATGCAGAGCCCGGTGTCCGGCCACAGGGTCAGGCTCGTGCCCTTCCAGGCCGGGCCCGGATCCACCGCGGCCCAGTCCGTCCAGGGTTCGTCGCGGATGAGGCGCGGCCCATTGCCGCCGGTCCCGACGCCCCACGCCCCGGAACGGGGAGCCAGCTGGGCCACGATCTTGCCGACGATCGCCTGGTCGAGGCCCGGATCCGCGCTCGCCGAGCCCGCCGATCCAAGGCAGAACGCGAGGGCCGTCTCGTGACTCGGGGTGAGGACGCGGAACTCGTAGCGGCCCTCCGGCCAGGGCTTCCTGTCGGCGCGCACCAGCTCCGCGACCCGGCCGTGACCCGGGGTGTCGAGCCGGGCCAGGAGGCCGTCGAGGGCCAGGACCCACGGGCCGTTCACCCACCAACCGACCAGGCTGACGTCGGTCGTGGTCTCATCGGGCACCGTGAAGCCGAGGATGGACGCGGCCCCCGCGATCGTGGGCACAGACGCGCAACCCGTGCCCACCGGACCCGGGTCGGGGGTGTACGGCTCGAGTCGGTCCGACAGCGGAGCCAGGGGTGTCCACACGGACCAGGTGGCCGCGCCGCCCGTCGCGTCGCCCGGGGCATCGACCGCCAGTCCGACGCCCCAGGTACCCGGCCGAGGCGACCCGAGCGCCGGCTCGGGCAGGACGCCGAACGCGGGAGACGGATGACCCGCGGACGGCGAGCCGTCGGAGGCACGCGGCGACCCGGACGCCGACGCCGACGACAGCCCGACGGCGCCGCTCGCGGTGGGGCCGGACCCGCCCGCCCAGGGCTTGGCGACCGCGACGGCGAGGAGGCAGACGATGGCCAGCGCGAGGACGGCGGGCGGAAGGCGGCGCCGACGCCCACCGACGGGAGTCGGGGCGAACGCGACCTCGATGTCTGCCACGGACGTCGTCCTCGATGGTCCCGGCGATCCCTCGCCGGGGTTCGATCCTCGACCGGTTCTCAGCCAGCCGCGCTGACGACGCGTCCCTCGGCGTCGACGGTCGCCTGTCGCCGGAGCCGGCGAAGCTCGGCACCCGGGACCTGGTCGCGAGCCCGGTAGCTCGACCGCACGAGCGGCCCCGACTCGACATGGCGGAACCCGAGGCCATGCGCCTCGAGCCGCATATCCTCGAATTCGTCTGGATGGACGTATCGGATCACGGGCAGGTGGGCCGGCGTGGGGCGGAGGTACTGGCCGATCGTGAGGATGTCGCAGTCGACGTCGCGGAGCGCCCGGAACGCCACCGACAGCTCGTCGCGCGTCTCGCCCAGGCCGACCATCAGGGAGCTCTTGGTGTGGACCGCGTTGCCGAGCTCGAGCGCGTCGCGCTTCGCCTGGGCCAGCACGCCGAGGCTGCGATCCCAGCGGGCGCGCTTGCGGACGGGCTTCTGGAGCCGTTCCACGGTCTCGAGATTGTGGTCCAGGATGTCCGGCGCGGCCTCCATGACCGTCCGGAGGGGCGCGGGCCGGCCGTCGAAGTCCGGGATGAGCACCTCCACGCCCATGAGCGGCGCGACCGCCCTCAGCCGGCGGATCGTCTCGGCGAAGATGTGCGCGCCGCCGTCGGGCAGGTCGTCGCGCGCGACGCTCGTGACGACGACATGTTCGAGCCCGAGACCGCCGATCGCCTCGGCGACCCGCCGCGGCTCGTCCTCATCGTTCCATGTGGGCCGGCCGGTCTTCACGGCGCAGAAGCCACAGGCCCGGGTGCACGTGTCGCCGAGGATCATGATCGTGGCGGTGCGCTCGCTCCAGCACTCCCCGATGTTCGGGCAGCGGGCCTCCTCGCACACCGTGTTGAGCTGAAGGCCGCGCATCAGGCGCTTGAGGTCGTGGTAGTTCTCGCCCGACGGCATCTGCGCCCGGATCCAGTCGGGATGACGCCGCAGGGGGGTCGAGCCATCGGCGGCCGGTTCCGCGAACGATCCGCCACCCAGGGCGATCGAGAGGCCTGCGCGGGCGTCGTGCGCCCCCGCGGCCGGGCCATGGCCGCCGGCCGGTTCGAACATCGGGAGCTCGCGTGCCATCGGGCTGGGTCGGCCTCTCTCGGATCGCCTAGAAGATCGCCGTCGTGGGCCCCACGGCCTCGAGCCAGGCCTTCACGTCGCGAAGGAATGCGGCCGCGCCGGCGCCGTCGTTGGCGCGATGGTCGATGCCCATGACGAGGTTCATCACCGGCCGGATGGCGATCGCGTCGCCGGACTCGCTCTCGACGACCACCGCGCGCTTGGTGATCGCCTCCATCGTCAGGATCGCGACCTCCGGGACGTTGATGATGGGCATCGTCAGGTTCGAGCCGAGCCAGCCGGTGTTGTCGAGGGTGAACGACCCGCCACCGAAATCGTCGAGGCGGAGCTTGTTCGAGCGGGCCCGCGCGGCGACGTCGGCGATGGCATGGTTGATCCCGTTGATCGACGCCTGGTCGACGTCGCGCACGACCGGCACGATGAGTCCGTCGTCGACGGCCACCGCCACCCCGACGTTGACCCGGCGCTTGGCGAGCAGTCCCCCATCCGTCCAATGGGCGTTGAACGACGGGTCCCGGCGGAGGGCCTCCACGCAGGCCTTGACGACGAACGGCACGTAGCTCAGCGAGATGCCCTCGCGCGCCTGGTACTCACGCTTGGCGGATTCGCGCAGGCGGACGAGGTTCGAGACGTCGACCTCCATGTGGACGTACGCGTGGGGCACGGCGAGGGCGCGCGTCATCTGGGCGGCGATGCCCTTGCGCATCTGGGTCATCGGGACGAGGACTTCGTCCGCGCCGGCCGGGAAGGCGATCGCCGCCGGCGTCGGGCCTGCCGAGGTGCGCGCGGCGGCCGACGGGGCGGCCGCCGACGGGGCCGGGGCGCCTCGAGTGGCTGGCGAGGCAGCCGGGGCTGGTGTCCCGGCGGCGGCCGGGGCTCCCTGGGCGCCGACGGGCTGGCCCGTCCGTTGAGCCTCCACGAAGTCGAGGACGTCGTCGCGGGTGAGCCGCCCGCCTCCGCCACTGCCGATGATCTGCGCCGCTTCGAGGCCATGCTCGCGGAGCAGCCGCCGCACCGC
>DASVIK010000451.1:0-5845 GCA_036382135.1 Candidatus Limnocylindrales bacterium
AGTTCCCAGGAGGACGGACCCTGGGAGCAGCGAAGATCGTTCACGTCGAGGCCACCGGCAAGAACGGCGCGGCTCTCCAGAAGTTCTACAGCGAAGCGTTCGACTGGAAGCTCGACACGAGCAACCCCGGCGGCTACGGCATGCACCGCGATGACAACGGGATGACCGCCGGCGTCGGAGCGACGCAGGACGGCAGCGACGGCGCCGTCACGTTCTACGTCCATGTCGAGGACGCCGCCGCCACCCTCAAGCACATCGAGGCACTCGGCGGCACGATCGTGATGCCCCTCACCGAGGTGGCCCCGGAGACAACGATCGCCCTCTTCGCCGACCCCGCGGGGCACGTCGTCGGCCTCATGTAGTCCGTTCCGGTCCGGCACGGCACGGCGACTCGCCGGGTGCCGGACGGGAGTGTCGTTCAACTCGCTCCGGTGGCGCCTTCGGGTTCCGCCGGGCGATCTCCGCGATCCGCCGCCTCGCGACTCCCGCAGCGGGCCAGACCCGCGTCGCTCCGCGCCCGGCCACTCGCCCCACGGCCGCACGTGTGGCCAGACCGGCCTCGGCCGGCGCCCCGCCACGGCCGCCCAGCTGGCCAGACGTGCGCCCGGGGACCGTTATCGACTCCGGGACCCGGGGTCGTGGTCAGGATCGCGCCCGAGGACTCTTAGGCCACCGCAAGGCCCGATCCGGCCGCCTGACGGGCCTTCGATGGCTCCCAGGCGCGGCGCGTCGAGCACGGATCACCGGGGTCGCGAGCCGGGAGGCCTCGAGGCGTGGCCAGCGTCGGCCTAACCTTCCCCGGGCGCGACGCTGGCCAACTTTGGGTGGTGAGCCGGGCCGAGGACCGGCGGATGGCACCGATCTGGCCAGATGCACGCTACGGTGACGTGGGGCCGGCTTCGGGCGACGGTCCGAGGCCTCTCCGAGCCCCGAGCCCGGCCGATCGTGCTCAACTGCGCACCCGCATGGGCTCCGACACGCGATCCGTCGCCGGGATCGGTCGCCGAGGGTGGCCCGAGGGTACGGTGGCGTGCATCTGGCCGAAAGGACCCGCGGCGCGCGGCCCCCGCCGGTGCGCCACACTGGCGCCTATCGTCTGGAGGATCGTCGCCTGTGACCGATTTCGACTTCGATCGTTTCGACGCCCTCACGTTCGACTGCTACGGGACGCTCATCGACTGGGAAACCGGGATCTCGAACGGGCTCCGGGCGCTGCTCGAGCCACGGGGCGTCAGGCCGGCCGACGATGGTCTCCTCGAGGCGTTCGCGCGCCAGGAAGCCGCCCTCGAGGCCGGCCCCTACCTGCCCTACCGTGAGGTGCTCGTCCGGGCGGCTCGCGGCGTGACGGCCGGCTTCGGCGTCACGCCGTCGGAGGCGGAGCTCGCGGCCTTCGGCGGATCGGTGGGCGATTGGCCGGCGTTCCCGGATTCGGCCGACGCCCTGCGACGGCTCGGTGGGCGGTTCCGCCTCGGCGTCATCACGAACTGCGACGACGACCTGTTCGCCGCCTCGAATCGCCGGCTCGGGGTCACGTTCGACTGGGTCGTGACCGCGCAGCAGATGGGTTCGTACAAGCCGAACCCGCGCAACTTCGAGCTGGCGCTCGCCCGGATCGGCCTCCCGCGCGAGCGGATCCTCCATGTCGCCCAGAGCCTCTTCCACGATCACGTGCCGGCCAGGGAGCTCGGCTTCGCGACCGCCTGGATCGACCGGCGGCGGGACAAGGCGGGATCGGGAGCGACGCCCCCGGCAGAGGCCACCCCGGACGTCACGGCGCCCGACATGCGGACGTTCGCCGACCTCGCGCTCGGCGGCGCCGGTCGAGCGGTCGAGGCGGGTCGATGACGACGACGCGGATCGGTCAGGTCATCCGCGTCCGGCCCGAACGCATCGAGGAGTACGAGCGCATCCACGCCGCCGTTTGGCCGGGCGTGCTGGCCGCGATCCGGCGTGCGAACATCCGCGACTACTCGATCCATCGGTACGGCGAGTGCCTGTTCGCTACCTACCGCCACGTCGGGGACGACCTCGCTGGCGATCTCGCGGCCATGGCGGCCGACCCGGTCGTCCAGGAGTGGTGGTCGCACACGGACGCGATGCAGGAACCGGTCCCGGAGCGGCTCCCCGGGGAGTGGTGGCACACGATCCCCGAGGTGTTCCACACGGACTGACGCGCCGGCGGTCGCGCTGCCCTCTCAGGTGGAGGGGTGGCGGTAGAACTCGATCGGCTCGGGCGGCAGCGGGGTGGCGCCGAGGATGAGGTCGGCGGCCTTCTCGGCCAGCATCATGACCGGGGCATAGATGTTGCCGTTCGTGACGTAGCGCATCGCCGAGGCGTCGACGACGCGCAGCCCGTCGAGGCCGTGGACGCGCATCGTGAGCGGGTCCACGACCGATCCCTCGTCGGTGCCCATCCGGGCGGTACACGAGGGGTGGAGTGCCGTCTCCGCGTCCCGTGCCACCCAGTCGTGGATCTCCTGGTCGGTGGTGACGGAGGGGCCAGGTGACAGCTCACCCGTGCTGTAGGGCTCGAAGGCCGGCTGGTTGAGGATCCGGCGCGCGACCCGGACGGCCTCCAGCCACTCCCGCCGGTCCTGCTCGGTCGAGAGGTAGTTGAAGCGGATCGCGGGGTGGACCCGCGGGTCCCTCGAGACGACCTTCACGGAGCCGCGCGCATCCGAGTACATCGGACCGACATGGACCTGGTAGCCGTGCCCCCCGGCCGGCGCCGTCCCGTCGTAGCGGATGGCGAGCGGCAGGAAGTGGAACATGAGGTTCGGGTACGCGACCGCGTCATCGCCCCGGACGAACCCGCCGCCCTCGAAGTGGTTCGTGGCACCCGGGCCGCGCCGCAGGAACAGCCACTGGAACCCGATCCACGGCCGGCGCCATTTCTGGGTCGCCGACGGCTGCATCGAGACCGGCAGCTTCGACCCGTACTGGATGTAGACCTCGAGATGGTCCTGGAGGTTCGCGCCGACGGCCGGCAGGTCCGCGACGACGTCGATGCCGAGCGCCCGCAGGTCGCTCGCGGCGCCGACCCCGGAGAGCTGGAGGAGTTGCGGCGAGTTGAACGCGCCACCGCACAGGATCACCTCGCCGGCCAGGACGGTGCGTGCCGGTCCGCGGCGCGACGAGACCTCGACCCCGACCGCCCGCCGCCCCTCGAAGAGCACCTTCGTGACGAACGCCCGGGTGCGGATCTCGAGGTTCCGGCGGCGCATGACCGGATGGAGGTACGCCCGGGCCGCCGATTGGCGCCGCCCGCGCCGGATGTTCCGGTCGAAGGCGTTGAAGCCCTCCTGCCGATAGCCGTTGACGTCGGTCGTCAGGGGATAGCCGGCTTGTTGGACGGCCTCGAAGAACGCCTCGAACAGCGGACTGCGGGCGGGCCCGCGCTCCAGGCCGAGGGGGCCGCCGTGGCCGCGCCACGGATCGTCGGGCTCGGCCGCCAGGCAGTCCTCCATCCGCTTGAAGTACGGCAGGCAATGGGCGTAGTCCCAGGTCGCCATGCCCGGATCGGCTGCCCAGCGCTCGTAGTCGAGCGGATTGCCGCGCTGGAAGATCATCCCGTTGATGCTGCTCGAGCCGCCGAGGACCTTGCCGCGGGCGTGGTAGATCCGCCGGCCGTTCATGAACGGCTCGGGCTCGGACTCGTACTTCCAGTCGTAGAAGCGGCTGCCGATCGGGAACGTGAGCGCCGCCGGCATGTGGATGAAGACATCCCAGGGGTAGTCCGGGCGGCCGGCCTCGAGCACGAGGACGCGGGTCGCCGGGTCGGCGCTCAGGCGGTTCGCGAGCGCGCACCCGGCTGATCCGCCACCCACGATGATGAAGTCGTAGCGGCTCTCAACCACGACCCGATGCTAGCAGTGGCGTGCCGCCCGGCGCGGGTCGTGTCCCGGCGCATGGCCTGCCCGTCGCTAGGCGACCGGCAGCGAGGCGAGGAGGCGCATGACCGGCGTCGCGACCGAGAACGTGTCGGCGATGGTCTCCGGGAGGGTCGCCGACATCACGTCCGCGTCCGACAGCCGCCGTCCGAACGTCACATCCTTCAGGGTGAGCAGGGCCGCATCGGGGTGGTCGGCACGGTAGCCCGTGGGGACGCGCTTGAGCCGGTCGCCGCCGACGGGCCCCAGCATCTCGAGGAACGTCGGCTCGTCGATCGCGGCATGGACCCGGGCGGGTTCGGTGGTCACGGCGCTCCGCCACGCGGCGAGCCAGGCCGGTTCCGGGTGCCACTTGCCACCGCCGACGTAGACCTCGCCGGGTTGCAGGTGGAAATAGCCGCCCGCCCCCGCATCGCCGCCGCCGGCCCACGCGAAGCTGGCGGCCACGTGGGTCTTGTACGGCGACTTGTCCTTGGAGAACCGGACGTCACGGTAGATCCGGAACGGCGAGCGGGCGGGGTCGGCCGAAAGCGGGATGCCCCGCCGGGCGAACGTTTCGCCGAGCGCGACGCACAGCGCCTCGAGCGGCCCCTTGAGCAATCGCTCGAAGTCGGCCTTGCGCGGCTGGAACCACGAGCGCTCATTGTTGGCCGCGAGGTCGACGAGGAACTGGATGGCCGCCGGTGAGAAGCCGGCGAACGTCGCGGCCGGCGCGGGGGTCGAGGTCGAGGGCATGTCCGTATCTCCGTGGCGACGGAGCCTGCCGGACCGATGGCACCTCCGTCCGACGATGGTAGAGCGGGCCACTTCGCCGGTCATCAGCGGGCGCTTGTCACCCGATGGACTGCGGGTGTCGATCGATTGTCGGGCACACGCCGCTCGACTGACCGCGGCCAGCCGTCAGATCTCGGGCCGACGGCCCCGCTAGCATCTGCCCGATGGCCATCCGGACCGCCCGTCGCGCCACCCGCATCTCGCTGCCGCTGCTCGGCGCGTTCGTCATCGGCGCGATCGCCTACGGCGGGCTGTACACGTTCCCCGCCCTCTCGGTGGCCTTCGCCAACGAATTCGGGATCAGCCGGTCGCTGGCCGTCACGCCGTGGACGATGTTCCTCATCGTCACGGCCGTCTCGAGCCCGCTCCTGGGGCGGGCCTACGACGAGTTCGCCGACCGGGACCTGCTCACCGCGGCGATGGTCCTCAACGCCGGCGGCTGGCTCGCGGTCTACCTGGCGCCGGACATCTCGATCGTGATCCTGGCGTATGCGGCGCTCCACGCGATGGGCCTCCAGCTCGCGTTCATCGGGACAACGACCGCGATCGCCCGGCGCTACGCGGGCATCTCGGGGCTGGCCCTCGGACTGACGTACGCGGGCCCGGGCGTCGGGGTCGCGATCGCGCTCCCGCTCGCGGCCGGGATCATCGCGTCCGCCGGCTGGCGGGCGACCGCCCTCGTGTTCCTCGCAGCATCGCTCGTCGGTGTCGCCTTCGTGTGGCTCATGACGACCGGCCCGGCGGTCCTCGTCCCGGCACGACGCGACGGCGGGCCCAAGGCTCGACCGCTCACCGACGGACCGCCGATCCGCGCACGCGGGCCGGAGGGCCTGCCGGCACCGCGGTCCGCCGCCGCCGGGACTCGGGCGACCGAGGCGCAGCAGTCCAGCATCGCCTCGGGCCTGCACGAAACGGCAGCACCGGGGGCGGTCTCGGCGGCGCTGGAGCCGCGGCCGGTGGGCAGCCAGGATCGCCGCCACAGCGTCCGCCGGACCATCCGCACGCGCCGGTTCTGGGCGCTCTTCGTCGGAGCGACGGCGATCGGGGCGTTCGACGAGGGCGTGCTCCAGGCGTTCCTGCCGAACGCCATCCGGGCCGGCATGGGCGCGGAGACGGCCGCGATCGCCCTCGGCCTCCAGTCGGTCGCCTACGTCGTTGGCCAGGTGCTGGGTGGATGGCTG
>DASVIK010000452.1:0-5460 GCA_036382135.1 Candidatus Limnocylindrales bacterium
CGGACGCGCCACCAAAATCCGTGCTCAGCTGGGCACGAAGAGCCCCGCCCGGCGCCCGGCGCAACGAGCGTCACGTGGCCCAGACCGCCTCCAGGACGCGCAACGTGTTGCCGCCGATCGCCTTGACGATGTCCTCGTCCGTGTAGCCGTGGCGGACGAGCCAGCGGACGATGTTGGGGAATTCGCCGATGTTCTCGAGGCCCTTGACGTAGGGCGGGACGACCCGGTCGTAGGCGCTGTCGCCGCTCACCAGGAGCCCGCCGAGCGGCAGCGCGTAGGACGCGGCGTGGTCGCCGAAGAACGTGTCCGGCCCGAACGAGACGTGGTCGATCCCCACGAGGTCCACGCAGTACGCGAAGTGGCGCATCACCGACTCGATCGTGTGCTCGACCATGTCGTCCTTCGTCATCGTCGTGCCCGGGGCGGCCTCGATGCCGATGACCCCGCCGCGCTCGGCGCACGCCCGGATGACGTCGTCGGGCTTGCACTTGCTGATCGGCCAGAGCGTGCGCGCGCCGGAGTGGCTGATGCACACCGGGACCCGGCTGCGCTCGATCGTCTCGAGCGAGGTGCGGTCGCCGGCGTGCGAAACGTCGATGAGCATGCCCAGCGCGTTCATCCGCTCGACGGCCCGGCGCCCGAACTGGGTCAGCCCGCCATCGGTCGTCTCGCGACAGCCGGAGCCGAGGGCGTTGCTCTCGCTGTAGACGACGCCGAGCATCCGGACGCCGAACCCGTAGAGGACGTCGATCCGGTCGAGCTCGTTCTCGATGGGTGTCGCCGCTTCCATGGCCGCGACGATGGCCACCCGCCCCGCCGCATGGGCCGCCCGGATGTCGGCCACGCGCTCCGCCCGGACGACGAAGTCCTGGTGCGCCCAGTCGCTGTAGCGCAAGCCGATGTCGTGGATGACGTCGGTCCACTTCCAGCCGCTCTTCGAGGTGATCGTCGCGACGCCGTCCTCGAAGTTCTCGAACACGGCGCTGAGGCCCGAGCGGGCGAGCCCGGCGTAGCCCGTGGCGATGCGCGCCTCGCGGATCCAGGGCTCCGTGTCGGCCGGGTCGAGGGGATCGATCTCGGTGTGGTCGTGGAGGGAGATCGCGACGTTCTCGGCCAGGAGGCGCTGCGCGCGCCGCTCCTCGGCTTCGGACACCTCGACGACGTACGGGTCCACCCGGTCCAGGTCGGTCGCGAGCTCGAAGGCCCGGTAGTCGGTGCCCGGCTCGAGGTAGGCGAAGGACCGGTAGCCGGCGTACCGGACCGGGCGTCGAGCGTCGCTGGCGGACACCGCCGCACGATAGCACCGGGTCCAGCCCTCGTTCCGGGGGTCCGACGGCTGCGGCTCTATCATCTGCGGGTGCCAGGGCCCATCGTCATCGCCGGTTCACCGACCTCGCTCGGAGGTCATTTCGGGGGCATGGAGCGCACGCCCGCCGAGCTCCGGCGGCGCGGCATCGTCGACTCCCTCCGGGGGCGTCCCGGTCTCGCCGGCCGGCGCATCGTGGACGCGGGCGACGCGACCATCGAGCCGGGCTGGGCACCGGACCCCGACCCGCGGGCGAAGAACCGGGCGCTCCTGATCGAGAACCTGCCGCGGATCGCCGACCATGTCGCGGGCGCCCTGGACGCGGCCGGCCCCGATGCCGTGCTCCACCTCCTGGGCGGCGACTGCACCGCGCACGCGGCCGCGCTGGCCGGGCTTCGCCGCCGTCGGCCGGGTCGCCGGCTGGCCCTCGCCTGGTTCGACGCCCATGGCGACTTCAATACTCCGGCCACGACGCCGTCCGGCAACGTCTGGGGGATGCCGTTCGCGATGGCCTGCGGCCGGGGCGACCCGGACCTCGTCGCCGCGGTCGACGGCCCGACCGTCCGGGACGAGGACGCGGCGCTCCTGGGCGGCCAGGTCCTTGATGAGACTGAGTCTCGATCGCTCGCGTCCTCGCTGGTCGCGCATTTCGGGGCGGGGATGCTGGGCGGACCGGCCGGCCTCGCGGCCCTGGCCGGATGGGCGGACAGCGTCGCCGGCCGCGTCGATGGCTGCTACGTCGCCATCGACATGGACGTCCTCGACGCGACGGCGGGCTGGGCCCTGGCGATGCCGGAGCGCGAGGGGATCTCCCTCGCGACGGCGATCGCGGCGGTGCGAACGCTCGCGGCCGCGCTGCCGGTCGACGGCATCGGGACGACGACGATCATGTTCCGGCCCGAGACGCCCGAGCCCGACAGCCGGCGGACCGTCGACGCCGCAGCCGCGCTCGTGGAGGCCGCCCTCGGAGAGCCCGCCGTCGTCCGGAGCGGCCCAGCCGTGCACGAGGTCGCTCGATGACCGCGCGACGCGGGCTCCCGCCGCCCCCGCCTCCGGCGTCCTCGATGCCGGGCTGGGTAGTCCTGCTCAGCATCATCGCGCTCGTGGTCTCGGTGGCCGCGATCGCCGTCAGCCTGCTCCGCAGCCCGGGCCCGGGCGCGAGCGCCGGCGTCGAGACGTGCCGGACCCTCGCCTGGGACGCGCTGCCCGACGGGACCGGGCTGTCGGACGGGTGGACGGTCGCGGCCGGCAGCTTCTACGCCGACGGGGCGGGGACCTCGCTGGCCGGCCCGACGCCCTCCGACGGATCCGCGCCCTCGACGCTGTACCTGCAGATCACGTGCTACGGGGCCGACAGCCATCTCGCGATGACCCGTGCTCACGAGTCGGCGCTTGCCACCGGGTCGAACGATGCCCAGCTCATCCGCCTCGGCGACGAGTCCTTCGCCATCGAGGATCCGTCGAACGCGAGCACGTCCGTCTACATCCGCCAGGGCGGCCTCGTCGCCATCCTCGTCGGCCCGACGAGCGTGGACCCGGGCAGTCTCGAGCTGGCGGCCCGTGCCGTCGACACAGCGCTCACCTCGGCCGGCTCCACCGCGGTGCGCCCGTCGCCGACGGTCCGCGCCGGCGCGGCAAGCCCGTCGGGCGCGATCGGCTCGCCGTCGGCAGAGCCGTCGGCCGAGCCGAGCTCGACGCCGGCCCACGTGGCGCTCGATCTCGAGGCGTTGCTGCCGAAGTCCGTCGCGGGCGTGACGCTCGGCCGCCAGAGCACCCTCGGGACGTCGGGCCTCACGGGCTCCGACCCGTCGAGCCAGTCCCTCGTGACCTCGCTCGACAAGCTCGGCAAGACGCCGGCCGACCTGCAGATCGCCGAGGCCCTGGACGACTCGACCTCCACCGACCTCCAGATCTTCGCCTTCCGGGTGCCGGGGATCAAGGGCTCCACCCTCGGACAGGCGGTCGTCGACAGCTACGTGGCGACCGGGGCCTCGGGCATCAAGACCGCCAGGAAGACGATCTCGGGCAAGGCGGTGACCCACGTCATGTACAACGACGGCGGCAAGGACGACTACGTGTACGTCCACGGCGACGTCGTCTTCGACGTCGCGACGAGCGATCCGGCCCTGGCGATCCAGGCGCTCGCCGCGCTTCCCTGACCGGCCCTCCAGCGCGATCGATGCAGCGGATCGACACGACAGAGCGCCGTGCCCGGATCGTGGAACGCCATCGGCTCGCCCCGGGGACCCGGGGCGCCTCGCTGGAGGACGTCGCCCGCTCCCTCGTCGGCATCCACTCGAGCGACCCGATCACGGTCTTCCTGGCCGGCTGGGCACGCCTCGTCGAGCCGGACGTGGGGGCGATGGAGCGCGAGCTGTACCAGTCCGGGACCCTTCTCCGGATGCACGGCATGCGCCGGACGCTGTTCGTCGTGCCGCACGACGTCGCGCCCGCCATCCAGGCCGGCGCGGCGGAGCGGATCGCCGTCGGCGAGCGGGCACGGGTCCTCCGCGAGATCACCCAGGCGGGCCTTGCGCCCGACCCGGTGGCCTGGCTGGCCGAGGTGGAGGACGCCACGCTCGAGGCGCTCCGGGCGCGCGGCGAAGCGACGGCGAACCAGCTCGGCGTCGACGAGCCGCGGCTGCGGACGCAGATGCTGTTCAACGTCGGCAAGAAGTACGAGGGCTCGGTCGGGGTGTCGACGCGCCTGCTCTTCCTGCTCGCGATGGAGGGCCGGGTCGCGCGCGGGCGACCCGCCGGCTCGTGGGTCAGCAGCCAGTACCACTGGGTGCCGATCGAGGCGGTGCTGCCGGATGGGTACCCGGCGCTCGACCCGCCGGCCGCCCGCCAGGAGATCGTGCGCCGCTGGCTCGCCGCGTTCGGGCCGGGCACCCTCGCCGACATCCGCTGGTACACCGGCTGGACCGTGGCGGAGGTGCGCCGGATCCTCGGCGAGCTCGACGTCATCGATGTCGATCTCGACGGCACGCCGGGCATCGTGCTCGCGGACGACCGGGGATCGACCCCGGCGCGCGAGCCATCCGCGGCCTTCCTGCCCGGCCTCGACCCGACGGTGATGGGCTGGACGGACCGGCGGTTCTACCTCGCCGGCCACGCGAAGTCCCTCTTCGACACGAACGGCAACGCCGGGCCCACGGTGTGGTGGGATGGCCGGATCGTGGGCGGCTGGGCCCAACGAAGGGATGGCGGGGTCGTCCACCGGCTCCTCGAGGACATCGGCGGGGAAGGCACGGCGGCGATCGACGCCGAGCGTGACCGGCTCCAGGCCTGGCTCGGCCCCGCCCGGGTGACGCCGCGCTTCCGGACACCCTTCGAGCGGGAGCTCGCCGGCTCCTGAGCCCGCCCGCGCCGCCCGGCGGGACGAGCGGACCCATCGGTTGTCAAGTTCGGGATAGCGGCCGCACCGCCTCGCGCGTACCGTATGCCCCTCTCACCTCGGTCTCGCGCATCCGCACGGAAGGGGAGGACTGATGGTCAAGACCCAGGCGCCGAAGGAGTTCCACGTCGGCCATCGGAGGGTCCGGGCCAACGCCCTGCCGGATCCGTTCGATGCCCTCGACCTGCAGTACCGGCCGATCCTCCAGCCCCTGCCGCCCCGGAAGGACCAGCGAGCGGGGCAGCCGATCCTGGACCAGGTCGGGAACTCCTGTACGGGCCATGCCGTGGCCGCCCTCGTCGACACGGTCCTGTCCATCCCGGGACCGAAGGACCGAACGAGCGGCGCTCCCCGCGACATCGCCCGCCGCCGCGTCAGCCCCTACATGCTCTACGCGATGGCCCGGCGGTACGACGAATACCCGGGCACGGCCGACGTGGGCTCCTCGCTCCGCGGTGCCTTCAAGGGCTGGTACCACCATGGCGTCTGCAGCGACGAGACCTGGCAGTCGCGCACACAGCCGAAGAACCTCTACGACCCGGATTTCGTGGCCGAGTGCGCCAAGACCCCGCTCGGGGCCTACTACCGCGTCAACGCCGGGCGGATCGACGACATGCAGTCGGCGATCAGCGAGCTCAACGCGATCGCCGTCTCGGCCGCGATCCATGACGGCTGGCGGACCGTGAAGCCATATGCCGGTCCGGACGGGAAGCTGGCCTGCGTCATCGAGCCCTCGACGACGCCGCTCGGCGGGCAT
>DASVIK010000453.1:0-9429 GCA_036382135.1 Candidatus Limnocylindrales bacterium
CGAGCCTCGTCGAGCGGGCTCCCTCGGTCGTCGCTGCGCTCGTCCGCGCTCTCGGCAAGGACGGCGTCCCACCCGTCCGCGAGGACCCATGCCTGGAAGCGGGCAGCCTCTCCCGACCATCTCGCGAGGTTTCGATTGCCGACCCGGAGCGCCAGATCGCGCGCGGCGACGTAGGCGGCTCGTCCATCGCGCGGATCCTCCGTCGAGGCGCCGCTGTTGCTGAGTGCCCGGATCTCGGCGGCGACAAAGCCGCCGGCATGGGCCACCTCCACGGCAGCCCGAAGGAGCGCCTGCCCTTCGCGTCGGCGACCCATGTACCCAAGTGATGAACCCTTGTTGTTGAACGTCTCCGCCACCAGCCGCTCGAGATCCAGGTGCTCCGCGAGATCGAGGGCCAGATCCGCCGTCTCGACCGACCTGGCTGGCTGGCCCGTCCGCATGAACGCACGGGAGAGCGTGGCGAGCAGCGTCGCCCGGACCTCGCCGGTCCCGGTCGCCGGGAAGTTGGCGATGGCCGCCTCGAGAACCTGGACGGCCTCTGCCGTCAGGCCGGAATCGATGAGGATCTCGCCGAGGAGCGCCTCGCCGGCACCGACCGCCTCGAGATCGCGGGACGATCGGGCGAGCTCGATGGCTGCACGAACGAGGGCTTGCGCATCGGAATGGAGCGCGGCGGCGTTGGCGGACACCGCCGCCCGAAGGTGCAGTGCTGCGCGTTCGGCCGGGTCGGCGGTGATCGCGATCGCCTGGCGGAGGTACGAGACGGCCGGCTCGTGGGCGCCGAGCGTCGCGGCCCGTTCCGCCGCCCCGGACAACGCGAGTCGGGCCTGGATCGCGACGGCATCGGCCTCGGCGCCGTCGGCCGACGCCTCATGGGCCGCCACGTAGTGCGAGGCGAGCAGGCCGGCCAGTTCGTCGTCGCCGAGCGCCTCGAAGTACCGCGCGGCCGCCAGGTGACGGGCGCGCCGCTCGCGCTTGGCCAGGGTGCCGTACGCGACCTCGCGGATGAGCGACTGGACGAAGCGATATAACCCGCGCTCGGGGCTGCGCGGATCGATCTCGACGTCGAACAGCTCCCGTCGGACGAGCGCCTTGAGCCGCGGTTCGAGGACGTCCGCTGCCTGCCCACTGACCGCGGTGAGGCCGGCGACACTGAACGACTGGCCCAGGACGGAGGCATCTGCGACGAGGCTGCGGTCGACGGGGTCGAGGGCATCGAGCCGACTCGCGATGAGCGAGCGAAGCGTGTCGGGGATGGTCAGCTCCCCGAGCTCGCCGAGCGGGCGGTAGGCGTCGCCGTCACGGATGAGCCGGCCATCCGCCACAAGTGTTCGGACCGTCTCCACGGCATAGAGCGGCATCCCGTCGGCCTGCGCGAGGATCGCCCGGATGGCCGCTTCCGGCAGCCCGGGCACGAAGCCGTCCAGCAGGAGGCGCATCGCGTCGTCGCTCAGGGGCTCGAGCGCGATGCGGGTCATGTTCCGGGTCTCCTTGCCCCAGTCGGGTCGGCGGTCGAAGAGCTCCGGACGAGCGAGGGTCACGACGATGAGCGGGACGTTCTTCGACCATTCCAGGAGCATCTCGATGAAGTCGAGAAGCCCCGAATCGGCCCACTGGAGATCCTCGAACAGCATGACCGTCGTGGATCGCTCGGCGATCCGCTCGAAGAAGATGCGCCACGCCGCGAACAGGACGTCGCGGCCACCGGCCGGGGCCGGTTCGAGGCCGAGCAGGGTGAGAAGGGCGGGCTCCACCCAGCGCCGGTCGTCGTCGGTCGGGACGTACTCGGCCACGGTGGCCCTGATGCGCTCCCGCGTGATGACCTCGTCGTCCGTCTCCGCGAGGCCGGCCCGTCGACGGACCATCTCACCGAGGGCCCAGAACGTGATCCCCTCCCCGTACGCCGGGGAGCGGCCGCGGTGCCAGTAGATCGTCTCGCTGATCCCGTCGATGAACTTCTCCAGTTCCCAGGCGAGGCGGCTCTTGCCGATCCCACCGGGCCCCGTGATCGACACGAGCCGCGTGCGGCGGTCGCGACCGGTCGTGGCGATGAGGTCCTTGAGCAGGCGCAGCTCTTCGTCGCGGCCCACGAACGGCGGCTCCGGCAGGTCCGAGCGGCCGCTGCCACCCCGTTGCGCCACGACCCGGAGCGCCCGGTACGCGGGGACCGGGGCCACCTTGCCCTTGAGTTCCTGTTCGCCGGCCGCCTCGAACGCGATCGCGGCGCTGGCCGCCCGCATCGTGGGCTCGCCCACGAGGACCGTGCCCGGCTGGGCGACGGACTGGAGTCGGGCGGCGGTGTTGACGAGGTCGCCGGCCACCATCCCCTGGTTGGTCGCGCCAAGGGTGACCGCGGCCTCGCCGGTGAGGACCCCGGCCCGGGCCTGGATGCCGGGGCCCAGGACGCGCACGGCGTCGACCAGGTCCAGGGCTGCGCGGACGCTCCGTTCGGCATCGTCCTCGCGCGCCGTCGGAGCGCCCCAGACGGCCATGACGGCATCGCCGATGAACTTCTCGATGATGCCGCCGTACCGGGCGACCACGTCCGATGCGATGTCGAAGTAGCGGGTCAGCGTGTCGCGGACGTCCTCAGCGTCGCGCTCCTCGGCGAACGGGGTGAACCCGACGAGGTCGGCGAACAGGACGCTCACGAGGCGGCGTTCGGCCAGCGCGCCGGACCCGGCGGACACCCCCGGCGCGGTGGCCGAGCCGACGGCAGGGGTGGCGGACCGCGTCCCGCCGGTCGCCTTGGCGCCGCCGATCTCGAGTGGCGCCCCGCAGCTTCCACAGAAGACATCGCCGGGGTCGTAGGTGGCGCCGCAGTTCGGGCAGGCCGCGGCCAGCGGCGTCCCGCAACTGACGCAGAACCTCCGACCCGCCTTGTTCTCGGTCGCGCAATTCGAGCAGATCACTGGGGCCGCTCCATGGACGCCCGGACGATCACGAGAGAGTACCCGATAGTGGGTGCCACGCCCGGCTCAGGTTCTGGCCAGGCGCCCGAGAGCCTCTCGCTGCAGGGCCAGGATCGAGAGGGCGTCGGATATGCGGCCGTCGAGGGTCATCGCGAGCGCCTCGTCGAAGGGCACCCAGCGGGTCTGCAGGACCTCCGTCGCCTCGGGCGCCGCCGCGCCCTCGGTCAGGTCGGTGGCGACGAAGATGACCGCGGTCTCGTCGGTCACCGAGTTCGAGAGGCACACGCGTCCGACCTCCCGCCACGTCGCCGCCTCGAATCCGCTCTCCTCGGCCAATTCCCGCCGGGCCGCATCGAGGGGCGACTCGTCCGGACCTCCGCCGCCCTCGGGGATCTCCCACGAATAGGAATCCAGTGTGTAGCGGTACTGCCCGATGAGCAGGACGTGGTCCCGATCGTCGATCGCCAGCACCCCGATGGCCACGTTCGCGAAGTGCACGACGCCGTAGATCCCCGGCTGACCGTCGGGCCGGATCACGTCGTCGTGCCAGAGCGTCAACCACTGGTTCACGTATGCGACGCGCCGACTCACCCGTCGCCAGGGGTTGGCCTCCGCGTCCGTGACGGCGGCTTCGAGCCCCAGATCCTGGGCGGCATGCGATCGTTCATCCGGTGGCCTGGACACGCGGCCATGGTACGCGGCGCCACCGGCGATCCGGCGCGTGCGATGGCTGCGCCGGCCACGGCGCCACCCTCGCCCGTCCGATGCACCGGGCCCGATCCGGACGTATCGTCCGGGAGGATGCGCGGCGTGGACGCGCCGCCCTCACGCCCGCGACGAACCCAGGACATCCGCGGATCGCCTCGGGGGCGAGACGGCGGCAGCCCTCGAGACCAAGGAGGATCCGGTTCGATGCTGCATTCGAAGGACGCCGTCCGCGACGACCTGGAGGACGACATCTTCGCCTCTGCGGACCTCTCGGTCAGCATGCCCAAGTACCGGATCCCCGACCGGGAGCAGGATCCCCGCCACGCCTATCAGGTGGTCGTGGACGAGCTGATGCTCGATGGCAACTCGCGTCAGAACCTGGCCACGTTCTGCCAGACATGGCTCGAGCCCGAGGTCCACCGACTCATGGACCTGACGCTCGACAAGAACATGATCGACAAGGACGAGTACCCGCAGACCGCAGAGCTCGAGGCCCGCTGCGTCCACATCCTGGCGGACCTGTGGAACACGCCGGACGCGGCCAACACCCTTGGCACGTCGACGACCGGTTCGAGCGAGGCGGCCATGCTCGGCGGCATGGCGCTGCTGTGGACATGGCGCGAGCGCCAGAAGGCGGCCGGGCGGCCGTACGACCGGCCCAACTTCGTCACCGGGCCGGTCCAGATCTGCTGGCACAAGTTCGCCCGCTACTGGGGCGTCGAGCACCGCGAGATCCCGATGCAGGGCGATCGCCTGATCATGACCGCCGACGAGGTCCTGAAGCGGGTCGACGAGACCACCATCGGCGTCGTCCCCACGCTCGGCGTCACGTATACCTGCCAGTACGAACCGGTCAGGGAAGTGGCCGAGGCCCTCGACCGGCTGCAGTCGGAGACCGGCCTGGACGTCCCGATCCACGTCGACGGCGCCAGCGGAGGGTTCGTGGCCCCGTTCACCGAGCCCGAGCTCATCTGGGACTTCCGCCTCCCGCGGGTGAAGTCGATCAACACCTCGGGCCACAAGTTCGGCCTGGCGCCACTCGGGGTCGGCTGGATCGTCTGGCGCGAGGCGAAGGACCTGCCCACGGACCTGATCTTCAACGTCAACTACCTGGGCGGCAACATGCCCACGTTCGCCCTCAACTTCTCCCGACCCGGCGGCCAGGTCGTCGCCCAGTACTACAACTTCCTGCGTCTCGGCCGCGAGGGCTACCGGAAGATCCATGCGGCCGGCTACCGGACCGCGCAATACCTGGCCAACGAGATCGGGAAGATGGGCCCGTTCGAGATCATCTACGGCGGCCGTGGCGGGATCCCGGCGCTCGCCTGGAAGCTGCGCGAGGATGTCGCGCACCCGTTCTCGCTGTTCGACCTCGCCGACAGGCTCCGCGTCAGCGGCTGGCAGGTCCCCGCCTACACGCTGCCGGCGGATCGCCAGGACCTCGCGATCCAGCGGATCCTCGTGCGCCACGACTTCAGCCTCGACCTGGCGAACCTGCTGCTCGACGACTACCGGCGCGCCCTGGCCCACCTGGACGTCCACCCGCACGCGACTCCCCTGTCCGCGAAGGAGGCGAGCGGCTTCCGGCACTGACCGGCCGGACCGCGGCTGGGACCGCGCGCGTCACGAGCCGGGGGCGGGCTCCCAGAGCTCGAACCGGTTGCCCTCGGGATCGACCGCCCAGCCGAACCGTCCGTAGGGGTGGTCCTCGACCCGCTCGTCGACCTCGACGCCGGCGGCGCGGAGCTGGGCCAGCATCCGGTCGAGATCGGCGACCCGGTAGTTCAGCATCGCCCGCTGGCCGCCCGGACCGAAGTACGCCGTGTCGTCCGGGAACAGCGCCCAGGTCGTCGAGCCGCCGTCGGCCGCGCCGTCGCCACCGCCATCAGGGTTCGTCGCGCCCCAGCGGAAGACAGCGACCGGCTCGTCCGCCTCGACGGCCAGGCCCAGGTGCTCGACATACCAGCGGCCCAGGGACTCGCGATCCCTGGCGCGGAGGAAGACGCCGCCGATCCCGGTGGCCCGCTCCACCGGCAGGTGCGCGTTCGCCGGCGCGGCGCCGGGACGGTCAGCCAACGTCGTCCTCCCAGGTTCCCATCGTCGTTCTCCCAGGTTCAGTGCACGCGCGCGTCGAGCCCGACCCAGAACGGCTCCCGCAGCTCCGCCTTGAGGATCTTGCCGGTGCCGCCTTTCGGCAGGGCGTCGCGCAGGTGGATCTCGCGCGGGACCTTGTGGGCCGCGAGACGCTCGCGGCAGAACGCCCGCAGCTCCTTCGGCGTCACGGACGCGTCCGGCTTGAGGACGACGAGGGCGATCGGCACCTCGCCGCGCTTGTCGTCCGGGGCGGCGACGACCGCGCTCTCGAGGACGCCCGGGTGCGCGCCGAGCGCGACCTCGATCTCGACCGACGAGATGTTCTCGCCCGCGCTGATGATGATGTCCTTGGAGCGGTCCTTGATGAGGACGTAGCCGGCCTCGTCGATCGTCGCCATGTCGCCGGTGTGCAGCCATCCGTTCCGGATCGTCGACTCGGTCGCCTCCGGGTCGTGGTAGTAGCCGTCCATCACCGTGTTGCCGCGCACGACGATCTCGCCGATCTGCTCGCCGTCGGGGCGGACGTCCGTCCCCTCGGCGTCCACGACACGGACCAGGACGCCGGGGAGCGCCCAGCCGGTCATCGCCTGGCGCTCCTGACGGCGCGCGGCGGGCTCGCCGTCGGTCAGGACCTGTCGCGGCTGGGCGAGGGTGACGATCGGTGACGTCTCGGTCAGGCCGTACCCCACGATCGCCTGCGTGCCGATCTCGGCTTCGAGCGCCCGCACCAGCTCGGCCGATGCGGGCGAGCCGCCGATGATCAGCTGCCGGAGGCTGGACAGGTCGAAGCGGGACCGCTCGCGACTGTTGAGCACGGCGTTGAAGATCGCGGGGACGGCGAGGAGCCGAGTGACGCGGTGACGCTCGACGAGCCCCATCAATGCGCTCGGGTCGAACCGCCGGAGCATGACGTGGCGGCCGCCGATCATGGTCAGGAAGTGAGGCGTGCCCCAGCCGTTCACGTGGAAGAGGGGGACCACGTGGAGGACCACGTCGTCCTCCGTGAACCCGAGGCCGATCTGCGCCGCGAGGCTGTGGAGGTACAGCTCGCGATGGGTCATGGCGACGCCCTTGGGCAGCCCCGTCGTGCCGCTCGTGTAGAAGAGCTCGGCGATCGCGTTCTCGTCGATCTCCGGATGGAGCGGGTCGGTCGAGCCCGAGGCGAGGAGAGCCTCGTACTCGTGCTCGGCGATGCCGCCCGGCTCGCCGTCGAGGATGACGAACGTGGGCCTGGTCGCCAGGCGCGGTCCGATCTCCTCCACGAGCGGCGCGAAGTCGTGGTGGAAGAAGACCACCTTCGACGCGGCGTGATCGAGGATGTAGGCGATCTCGTGTGGCGCCAGCCTGATGTTGATGGGGTTGAGGACGGCGCCCGCCTCGATCACCCCGTAGTACGCCTCGAGCAGGTGGTGCGTGTTGAACGTGATGAACGAGACCCGGTCGCCGGTCTCCACGCCCAGCTCGACGAGCGCGTTCGCCAGGCGGTGCGTCCGGGTCGCGAACGCCCGATAGGTGAACTGCGCCTCGCCGTCGATGACGCCGATCTTGTCGCCGAAGAACGTGGCCGCGCGGTCACGGAACTCCAGGACCGAAAGGGGCACGAACATCGGGGTCCTCCCTGCTCGGCGGCGCCGTCAGGCGCCGAGGCACGTCCTGAGCCAGCGCATCTTCGCGACATCGTGGAAACCCTCGCCGCCCTCGTGGTCGTTGAACGGGTATTCCCGGATCTCCTTGGGGCCGCCGTACCAGTTGTACGCCGCGAAGACCGTCGAGGGTGGGGCGATCTGGTCCATGAGCCCCACCGAGAAGAGCGCGGGCGCGGTCGCCCGCCGGCCGAGGATCGCGCTGTCGAAGTAGGCGAGCGTGCCGAGGACCCGCTCGACATGATCGCGATGGGCCTTGAGGTAGCGAGCGATCTCGGCGTATGGATCGGTGTCCATGAGCGTGATGGCCCGCGGGAAGTCGCTCAGGAACGGCACATCCGGCAGGGCGGCCGCGACGTCCGGCACGAGCCCGGCCACGGCGATGCTGAGTGCGCCACCCTGGCTGCCGCCGGTCACCGCGACCAGCCGCGGGTCGACCGCGTCATGGGCCCGGACGACCTCCACAGCGCGCGCGGCATCGACGAAGACGCGGCGGTAGTAGTACGTCGCCGGGTCGAGGATCCCGCGGGTCATGAACCCGGGGTGGAACGGCGCGCCGGTCGGGTCGGGGTCCGGCGTGTCGCCGATGGACCAGGTCGAGCCCTGCCCGCGAGTGTCCATGACGAGATGGGCGTACCCCGCGGCCGCCCACATCACCCGCTCGTGCGCCAGCCCCCGCCCGCCGCCGTAGCCCACGTACTCCACGACCGCCGGCAGCGGACCGTGCCTTCCGGCCGGCAGGTGGAGCCAGGCCCGGACGGGTGACCCGTCGAAGCCGGCGTACGTGACGTCGAACGTCGAGATGACGGACAACCCGCTGTCGACCGGCGCGAACGCGGCGGCGAGGTCATGCGCCCGGGCGTCGGCCAGCGTCGATGCCCAGAATCCGTCCAGGTCGGCCGGGACCGCGAGCGGCGGTGCGTACGCCCGCATCTCGGCCAGGGGCATGTCGTACTGGGGCACGAAACGTTCCCTCCGCTGGAGCGAGGACGCGGCCGCCGGGTCCGCCCGCGCGCGATGTGAGCATACGTTCCGGGGTCACCCCGAGGCGGACCCACCCGTGCGACGATTCGCGGACGACAACGCCGGTCAGCCGCGGGGAGATCACGATGAGGGCAGCGCAGCCAACGAGACGGACGATCGGCCTCGTCGCTCACGACAACAAGAAGGCCGATCTCATCGAATGGGCGATCTACAACCGGCAGCTGCTCATCCAACACGACCTCGTCGCGACCGGCACGACGGGCACCCTGCTCGAGGACGAGCTCGGCGTCGGGGTCGTGAAGCTCAACAGCGGACCACTCGGCGGTGACCAGCAGCTCGGGGCGCTCATCGCGGACGACTCGATCGACTTCCTCGTCTTCTTCTGGGATCCGCTTGAGCCGCAGCCGCACGACCCGGACGTGAAGGCGCTCCTGCGGATCGCGGTCGTGTGGAACATCCCCGTCGCGTGCAATCGGGCATCGGCTGACTTCATGATCTCGTCGCCCCTCATGTCGGGGACCTACACGCGCTCGAAGCCCGACTACCAGACGTACATCGATCGCCACGTGCCGGCGCGCTGAGCCTCGCGCTCCCAGCGCAAACGGCTAGCGCGACGCGGGGACGGAGGGCTGAAGCCGCCCGTCGGGGCCGGTGACTCGACCCAGGGGGAGTGTCGGCACGCCGGCGCGGGTGCGCAATGAGACGAATGGCGAAATGACCCGGCACCCGGCGGCCCGAGGGACGGACCGCGGGTCAGGGCAGCGGGCGCCAGGCCCTCCCGAGCAGGAGCGCGAGGCCCGCCGACAGGGCGCCGAAGGCCACAAAGCCAAAGCCGATCTCCAGGACCTCGTGCTTCATGATGAGGTTGGTCGGCAGACCCTGGAACACGCCCTCGAGCTGGGCGGCGCTCTCGGCCGGATAGTAGGTCCCGCCCGTGACATCGGCGACCTGCTTGAGCGTCTCCTCGTCGATCCCTCGCCGGAACCCCTGACCGCCTCCGCCGAAGCCCCCGCCGAGATTGCCACCGAAGCCTCCGCCACCGCCGCCCTGCTGCGGCTCGCGGCCCTGGTTGCAGTCGGGACTCGGTG
>DASVIK010000454.1:0-13701 GCA_036382135.1 Candidatus Limnocylindrales bacterium
GGTGGCCTGACGTTCCCTGCAGGCAACTTTGGCCATCTCGACTAGATCAACTGGCCAGATCCACGCCTCCGGGTCCTCCGGCCACTCCGGACGCCTGTCGATCGCCCGGATCGACCCGCCGAGCCCCCCAGCGAGCGCACATCGAGCGTGGTCGACCTGACCCGGGCCACAGATCGGCCGATGCATCCCCATCGCAACCGGCCGCGTGCTCCGAGAGCGTGCATCTGGCCACTTGGGCATCGCGGGGCGCTGCGGCGCCGCACGCCTGCGGCGCCGCCAGCTGCGGCCTCAGTCGATCGAGGGGGTCTCCGGGTCGGCCGGCTCCGGCCACCCACCGGGGACCTCGGGCGGGTCCGTCGGATCGGGCCACGGCTTCGGGAAGGGGTTCTCGGGATCGGTCGGGTCCGGCGAGGGATCGGGCTTCGGGAACGGGTTCTCGGGATCGGTCGGGTCCGGCCACGGCGTGGGGGCGGGGTCGGGCAGCGGGTTCTCCGGATCTCTCGAGCCCGGCCACGGCTTGAGGTCGGGATCGGGGATCGGCTCGGGCGCCGGGGTCGGCTCGGGATCCGTCGGGCCCGGCCACGGCTTCAGGTCCGGATCGGGGGTCGGCTCGGGCGCGGGGGCCGGCGACGGGTTCTCCGGCGACTGGCCCGGGCTGTTGGGGCCGCCCGGGTCAGGTTCCCGCGGCTCCTGTCCGGGGAAGGGCTGCGGGGTCTGCTCGATCGTCACTGGCGGGTCCTCCGAGTGCTCAGATCAGGTTCTTGCGCAGCGCGTACGCCACGGCGTGGGTCCGATTGCGCAGGCCGAGCTTGATGACGACGTCGTGGATCGCGTTCTTGACGGTCCGCTCGGAGTAGGAGAGCTTGAGCGCGATCTCGCGCGTGTCGTCGCCCTCGGCCGCGAGGCGGAGGATCTCGACTTCGCGCGGCGACAGCCCGCTCAGGCCGACGCCGCGGGGCGTCCATACCTCGCGGCTCATCCGGCCGATGTGCTCGACCAGGTCGCCGAGCATGGCCGGCGGGATGAGGCCGTCCCCGCAGGCGATGGCGCGGAGGCTCGACGCGAGTGTCTCCGTGCGCATGTCCGCCTTGAGCAGGTAGCCGACTGCGCCGGCCTCGATCGCCCGGTACAGCTCGAGCGTGTCCGGCTGGGCGGCACACACGACCGCGCGCGTGCCGGGTGAGGCCTCGCGGAGGGCGTTCACGACGCGCAGGCCGTCGCCGTCGGCGAGATGCATGTCGATGAGCGCGAGCGTCGGCTGCTCGGCCATGCCGATCCTGACGGCGGTGTCGCCGTCCTCGGCCTCACCCGCCATGACGAAATCGGGCTCGCCGGCGAGGCTCGAGGCGATCCCGCGCCGGAACATCGCGTGGTCGTCCGCGATGAGGGTCCGGATCACCCCGTCGTGGTGCCGCAGCTCTGGTCGTTCCAACGGGGGGTCCCTCTCGCCTCCGTCTGCCGCGCATCGTCTCTCGGTCTCCCGAGTATAGGGTCGGGCTCCTCGACGCGACCAGCGGCTTATCCACAAGGACGGTCCACAAAAGGCAGCCGGTCGTACACTCCCGGGGTGGTACGAGCGGCGATCCTCGAGCGACCCGGGTCACCGCTGACGATCGACGAGGTTCGCGTCGATCCGCCCGCGGCGGGCGAAGTCCGGGTCCGGATGACCGCCAGCGGCGTCTGCCACTCCGACCTCCACGTCCGGGACGGAGAGTGGCCGCGGCCCGGGCCGTTCGTGATCGGCCACGAAGGAGCCGGCGTCGTGACCGAGGTCGGTCCGGGCGTCGACGCGGCGGCCACCGGGCTGCATCCCGGCGTCGCGGTCGCGCTCAGCTGGATCGCCCCATGCGGCCGCTGCCGGGATTGCCGGGCCGGTCGGGCCTGGCTGTGCGCCGACAACGGCGCGGTGCGTCACCGGATGGCCGACGGCACGACCCGGCTCCACACGCGCGATGGCCGCGACCTCCTCGCCTACTGCGGCCTCGGCACCATGGCCGAAGAGGCCACGGTCGCCGCGAGCGCGGCCATCCCGCTGCCCGCCGGCGTCGACCCCGCCGTCGCCGCCCTCATCGGTTGCTGCGTCTCGACGGGCGTCGGGGCCGCGCTCAAGACCGCGACCGTGGCGGCGGGCTCGTCGGCCGTCGTGATCGGCCTCGGGGGCGTGGGCCTGTCGGTCGTGATGGGCCTCGTCCTGGCGGGCGCCGACCCGATCGTCGTGGTCGACCGGGTGCCTGCGAAGCTCACGCTCGCGCAGGAGCTCGGGGCGACGCACGGCATCCAGGCGGGCACCGATGCGGCCGCGACCGCCTCCGCCATCCGCGACGCCACGGACGGCGGACCCGACCATGCCTTCGAGGCCATCGGCCTGCGGGCGACGATCGAGCTCGCGATCGGCTGCCTCCGGCCCGGCGGGACGGCCACGCTCGTCGGCATGACCCCGTTCGGCGAGCGGGCGAGCTTCGAGGTCTTCCCGTTCGTCGACGGCGGGCGCCGGATCCTGGGCAGCAACTACGGGTCGGCCGTCCCGGCGGTCGACTTCCCACGCTACGCCCGACTCCACCTCGAGGGCCGGCTGCCCATCGAGAAGCTCATCGAACGCCGGATCGGCCTCGACGAGGTCGAGGACGCATTCGTGGCGATGCGCCGGGGCGAGGGTCAGCGCCGGGTCATCGCCTTCGACCGGCCCTCGCCTGGCGGCTGATCGTCAGAAGACGGTCTCGACGTCCGGTGGAAGCTCGCCGCCGGTCGTCGGGTCCCAGGAGTCGGTCGACCCACCGCCGCCCGACTCGCCGCCGCCGCCCGCCCAGCCGCCGCCGTCGCCACCGAGGATCTCGCCGAGCATCCCGCCGCCCTCGCCGCCCGACTCGCCCTCGCCCCAGCCGGTGCCGGCTCCGCCACCGAAGATCCCGCCGGCCGCATCTTCCACCGCACCACCGATGCCCCCGGCCGCACCGAAGATGTCGCCGGCCGCGCCGCCGATGATGTCGCCGAGCCCGCCACCGCCGACGCCTTCGGCCGCGGCCCCTATCTCACCCGCGACGCCGCCACTCGCGGCGCCGGCGGCCGCCTCGCCGGCCTGCTCAAGAAAGCCACCGGCCGCCTGCTCGAGATCGTCCATCGTCAGTCTCCCCAAGAGGGCGCGCCGCTCGTCCGGCGTGAACGGCGCGAGGCCGGCGGCGCGTCGGACAGATGTACACCGAGGGCCCGGCCGTGTCCAGTGTCGGCGACGCGACTATCCGGCCGCGCCGCGGGGGAACGTCGCGGCGCGGGCTACTTGTCGCGTTCGGCGGCCGACGTGAGCGCGGCCTGGGCGGCGGCGAGACGCGCCACGGGGACCCGGAACGGTGAGCAGCTGACATAGTCGAGCCCGATCGCCTCGCACTTCGCGATCGATTCGGGGTCGCCGCCGTGCTCGCCGCAGATGCCGAGCTCGAGCCCGGGCTTCGTCGAGCGGCCCTTCTCGACCGCGATGCGCATCAGGCCGACGACCGCGTCGTCGAGCGTCTGGAACGGGTTGAACGGGAGGATCTTGTCCTCGACGTACTTGAGCAGGAACCCGCCCTCCGCGTCGTCCCGGCTGAAGCCGAACGTCATCTGGGTCAGGTCGTTCGTCCCGAAGCTGAAGAAATCGGCCTCGCGGGCGATCTCGTCGGCGGTCAGCGCGCCCCGCGGGACCTCGATCATCGTGCCGAACTTGTAGTCGACCTTGACGTTCGCCTTCCCTTCGACGGCGGCCGCCTCGGCCTCGAGCAGCCGCCGCGTCGCGGCGAGCTCGTTCACGTGCCCGACGAGCGGGATCATGATCTTGGCGATCGGGTGGCCACCACGCTTCTTGACCGCGATCTGGGCGTTGAGGATCGCCCGGGTCTGGATCTTCACGAAGTCCGGGATCATCAGGCCCAGCCGGCAGCCGCGCAGCCCCAGCATCGGGTTCTGCTCGTGCATCGAGCGGATCGCGGCGAGCAGCTCGACGTCCGCCTCCGTCGCCTTGCGGCCGGCCTTCGTGACCTTGACCAGCTGGTCCTCGAGGTTGGGCAGGAACTCGTGGAGCGGCGGGTCGATGAGGCGGATGACGACCGGCAGGCGGTCCATCGCGCGGAAGATGCCCTCGAAGTCGCCCTGCTGGAGCTTCTCGAGCTTGGCCATCGCGGCGTCGAACCGCTTCACGGCGGCCTTGTCGTCGGCGTCGAGCTTCTCGCCCGCGGCGATGCGGGCCTTGGCCCTCGTGGCCTGGTTCGCGACGAGGATCGCGCCGCGCACGATCTCGAGCCGATCGCCCTCGCGGAACATGTGCTCGGTCCGACACAGGCCGATACCCTGGGCGCCGTAGCTCCGCGCCTGGGCCGCCTCCTCGGGCTTGTCGGCATTGGTCCACACGCCCATCCGGCGGATCTTGTCGGCGTAACCGAGGATCGTCTGCAGCTCGTGCTGATCCTCGTAGCGCGCCGAGACGGTCGGCAGCGAGCCGAGGAACACTTCCCCGGTCGAGCCGTCGACGCTGATCCAGTCACCCTCGCCGAAGCTCGCGCCGGAGTCGGTGCTGTGGGCGGTCCCGGTGGCATAGTCCACCACGAGCTCCGCACAACCGGCGACGCACGGCTTGCCGATCTGGCGCGCCACGACCGCGGCATGGGACGTGGCTCCGCCCCGGGCGGTCAGGATGCCCTGGGCGACCGCCATCCCGTGGAAGTCGTCGGGCGAGGTCTCGATCCGAACGAGCACGACGCGCTCGCCGCGATGGACCCACGCGACGGCGTCGTCGGCCGAGAAGACCGCCCGCCCGACTGCGGCGCCCGGCGAGGCGTTCAGGCCCTTGGCGGCCCGCACGGCGGCCTTCCGGGCCGCCGGATCGAACTGGTCCCGCAGGAGCTGGTCGACGTGCCCCGGTTCGATCCGGGCGATGGCCTCGGCCTCGGTGATGACGCCCTCGGCGACCATGTCGACGGCGATCTTCACCGCCGCTGCCGCCGTCCGCTTCGCGCTGCGCGTCTGGAGCATGAAGAGCCGGCCGCGCTCGATCGTGAACTCGAGGTCCTGGACGTCCCGGTAGTGGTGCTCCAGGCGCTCGGCGATCCGCAGGAACTCGTCGTACGCCGCGGGCAGGTCCTGCGCCAGGTGGCTGATCGTTCGCGGCGTCCGGATCCCGGCGACGACATCCTCGCCCTGGGCGTTGGTCAGGTACTCGCCGTAGAGGACCTTCTCGCCCGTGTTCGGGTCGCGGGTGAAGGCGACGCCGGTGCCCGAATCGTCGCCCATGTTGCCGTAGACCATCGTCACGACGTTGACGGCCGTGCCGAGGTCGTGGGCGATCTTCTGGTTCTCGCGGTAGTCGTGGGCGCGCTTGCCGAACCAGCTCGCGAAGACAGCCTTGATGGCCAGGTCGAGCTGCTCGTAGGGTTCGGCCGGGAACGCCCGCCCGGTGTCCTCCCGGACGATCTTCTTGTACGCCTCGGCGACCTCGCGTAAGGCAGACGCATCGAGGTCCGTGTCCTGCGCCGCCCCGTGGGTCTTCTTGGCGGAATCGAGCGCGTGATCGAAGCGCTCGCCGTCGACGCCCATGACGATCCGGCCGAACATCTGGATGAAGCGCCGGTAGGCGTCCCAGCCGAAGCGCTCGTTGCCGGTCAGGGCGATGAGGCCGTGGAGGGTCTGCTCGTTCAGGCCCAGGTTCAGGACCGTGTCCATCATCCCGGGCATCGAGAACTTGGCGCCGGAGCGGACCGAGACCAGGAGCGGGTTGGCCACGTCGCCGAAGCCCTTGCCCGATTCGGCCTCGACCTCCTTGACCGCCTCGAGGACGTCGTCCCACAGCCCGTCGGGCAGGCGCTCCCCGGCCGCGAAGTAGTCGTTGCACGCCTGGGTCGTGATCGTGAAGCCCGACGGCACCGGCAGCCCGGCCAGGGTCATTTCGGCGAGCCCGGCACCCTTGCCGCCGAGGAGGTCGCGCATCTGCGCGCTGCCTTCCGCGCGACCGCCGCCCCAGGCGTAGATGTAGCGCTTGGCTGCCTTGTGCGCGCGCTCGGCAGGGAGGATGGCGGTCTTGGCCATGAGGGCATGCTCCTTCGGGAATGACGGCGCCCACGGCGCCGCGTGAAGGTCGAATCTTCGGCGTTCGATCGTACCACCGGGCGCCTTCGAGGGACGGTTGCGGGACGGTTGCAGCCGCCGGGCGAGGCGGTCGCGGGCTCCGGTCGCGATGCTCGTCCGCCTGCGGCGACGACTCGCCCGGTTCGGGTCGACCACGCCGAAGTTCCGGTCGCGGCTACACTTCGGGGCGGCGCCGGCCGCACGATGGCGACCCGCCTGACCCCCGCACAGGAGACGCTCGACCTGTGACCCATCACCACGACGATGAGCGCCGGATCGACGTTTCGGCCCCCCAGTACAACGCCCGGCTCGTGCGCCGGATCGACCAGACCGGCGACCTGGGCTACTTCTGGGTCCGCCTCGACGGAGAGCCGGTCGCCTTCGAGCCCGGCCAGTACCTGACGATCGGGGTGTTCGCGGACGGCAAGCTCGTTCAGCGCCCCTACTCCGTGGCGTCGGCGCCACGCGTCGCCGGGACGGAGGGCTACGAGTTCTACGTGCGACTCGTGCCCATCCAGCGGTTCACCACTCTCCTCTGGCGATTGCCGATCGGGCACTCGATGCGGCTCATCGGGCCCAAGGGCAAGTTCCTGCTGGAGCCCGCCGACACGCGGACGCACCTGTACATCTCGACCGGGACCGGCATCGCGCCCTTCATCTCGATGATGCGCGAGACCGCCGCCGCGGGTCGGCCGCGAAAGACGGTCATCCTGCACGGCTGCTCGTTCCAGGACGAGCTCGGGTACCGCGAGCTGCTCGAGGAGTGGGCGCGCGACGGCACCTACCCGCTGACCTACGTGCCGACCATCTCGCGGCCGTCCGACCCGCGCAACGCCGACTGGACCGGCCGCACCGGACGTGTCGAAGCCGTCGTCGCGTCGGTCTGCGATGAGCTGCGCCTGCGAGCCGACCGCACCGTGGTCTACATCTGCGGCAACCCCGAGATGATCCTCCACTCCGAGGCGGTCCTCATGCACCGCGGCTTCCCGGAGTTCCACGTCAAGAAGGAGCTCTACTGGCCGAAGGGCAAGGACGCGGCGCTCCTCGCCGGCGTGGCCAGCGTGGCCGCCGAGACCGGGGCGGGCGGCACGAGCGGAACGTCCGAGGCCGGGCGCGAGAGCGCAGGCTGACACCCGGGGGCGGGTGACACGCCAGGCGGCGAGGACGTCAGAAGCGGGTGGCCAGGGAGCCGACGTCGGCGCGCCGGGCGGCCGTGGCGCACGCCGATCGCGCCCGGGGGTCCCGTCGGCGACGTGACGTTCGGCCCCTCTGAACGTGCGCTCTGGGTGGTGGGCGCGCTCCGCGCCATTTGCGACCATCCTTGCGACAGAGTTCATTCGCTGGAGTCATATGCACGCGGTCGTCGCCAGGGACCAGCTCTCGCCGAACGTCACCCGGCTCGTCGTGAGCGCGCCGCGGATCGCCGAGATCCGGCGGCCCGGCCAGTTCGTCATCGTCCGCCTGGGCCCGGGAGCCGAGCGCATCCCCCTGACCATCGCCGACGGCGACGCTGCGGCCGGCACGATCAGCCTGGTCATCCAGTCGATCGGCAAGAGCACCGCGGACCTCGTGGAGGTCGAGCCGGGCGGCGCGATCTCCGACATCGCCGGCCCGCTCGGGCGGCCGACCGACCTGCTCGAACATGGTCGTGCCATTTGCGTCGGTGGGGGCGTCGGGACGGCGGTCATCCTGCCGATCGCCCGTGAGCTGCACGCCCGAGGCGTGGCCGTCACGAGCATCATCGGCGGCCGGTCTCGCGAATGGGTCATCCTGGAGCCTGAGCTGCGCTCGGCCGGTGAGGTCATCGCCTGCACCGACGACGGCAGTTACGGCCGGCCGGGCTTCGTGACCGAGGCCCTGCGCGATGCGCTCGAGGCCGGCGGCATCGACGCCGTCTACGCGGTCGGCCCCGTGCCGATGATGCGCGCGGTCGCCGAGCTGACCCGGCCGTACGAGGTCTCCACGATCGTCTCGCTCAACCCGGTCATGGTCGACGGCACCGGGATGTGCGGCGGCTGCCGGGTCACGGTCGACGGTCATACCCGCTACGCGTGCGTCGACGGGCCGGAATTCGACGCTCACCACGTCGACTTCGCCGAGCTGGCCGACCGGCTGTCCACCTACCGGCCATTCGAGCAGGAGGCCCTCGCCCGCCGTGAGGCGTGCCAGGTGGGCCTGCGCACGAAGCCGAAGGGCGAGCCGGCGGCCGTGTCCGCCACCACAGGAGAAGGATCCGCGCGATGACCGAGCGTCCCGAGAACGAGCATCCCCAGAGCGAGCGTCCCGAAAGCGAGCGTCCCGTCGCCGAGGCCGAGGCGCCCCACCCGCTGACCCAGAAGGAGCGGATGGCGATCGACCGGGTCGCGATGCCGGAGCAGGATGCCGACGCCCGGGCCGTCAACTTCCGCGAGGTCAACCTCGGGCTCACCCGCCAGCTCGCGATGCTCGAGGCCGAGCGGTGCCTCCAGTGCCCCAAGCCCTACTGCATCGACGGCTGCCCCGTCCGGGTCAACATCCCGCGGTTCATCGCGCTGCTCCGGCAGGGCGACCTGCCGGGCGCGGCCGACTCGCTCCTCGACGACAACGCGCTGCCCTGCGTCACCGGCCGGGTCTGCCCGCAGGAGACGCAGTGCGAGGGCGTCTGCCTGCGCGGGAAGAAGGGCCGTTCGGTGGCCATCGGCTCGCTCGAGCGCTTCGTCGCCGACTGGGCCCAGCAGCACGTCGACGAGCTGAGCCACATCAAGCCGACACCGGTCGGCCGGAGCGTGGCCGTCATCGGTTCCGGACCGGCTGGCCTCACCGCCGCCGGCGAGCTGGCGAAGCACGGCTACGACGTGACGATCTTCGAGGCCTTCCACGCGGCGGGCGGCGTCCTCATCTACGGCATCCCGGAGTTCCGGCTGCCCAAGGACATCGTCCAGGCCGAGGTCGACCGGCTCGTCGAGGCCGGGGTGAAGATCGAGCCGAACACGATCGTCGGCAAGACGTTCACCCTGCCCGAGCTGCAGGCCAAGTTCGACGCCCTCTTCGTGGCCGTGGGGGCGGGGCTGCCGGTCTTCATGGACGTGCCCGGCGAGAACTTCAAGGGCGTCTACTCGGCCAACGAGTACCTCACCCGGGTGAACCTCATGGGCGCCTGGGCGCCGGCGTCGGACACGCCCGTCCTCCACGGCCAGCGGGTTGTCGTCGTCGGCGGTGGCAACGTGGCCATGGACGCGGTCCGGACGGCTCGCCGGCTGGGCGCAGCGGAGGCGACGATCGTTTATCGCCGCGGGCGCGAAGAGCTGCCGGCGCGGGCCGAGGAAGCGCACCACGCGGAGCAGGAGGGCATCCGCTTCGAGTACCTCGCCGCTCCGGTCGAGGTCATCGGCGACGCCTCGCGCTGGGTGACCGGCCTCCGCTGCAAGCGGATGGAGCTCGGCGAGCCCGACGCGTCCGGACGGCGCCGCCCGCAGCCGATCGAGGGTTCCGAGTTCGAGATCCCCTGCGACATGGTCGTCGTCGCGATCGGCACCCGGAGCAATCCGCTCCTCACGGCCAGCGCGCCCGACCTCACGGTCAACGAATGGGGCTACCTGGTCACGGACGAGCACGGGATGACGAGCCTGCCGGGCGTCTTCGCCGGCGGCGACATCGTGCGCGGGGCGGCCACGGTCATCCTCGCGATGGGCGACGGCAAGCGCGCCGCAGCCGCCATCGACTCGTACCTGCGCGGCGTCTGGCCACCCGTCGAGGCCGCGCCCGTCGTGCCCGAGCGAGCCGCGGGGCCGAAGGTGGCCGCCGTCGCGGCGCCGCCGAAGACCCCGAGCGCGACCGTCTAGCCCGGCCCGCCGGGCTCTGAGTCAGCCCACCGGCGGCGGCGGGCCACCGGCGGCGACTCCCGCCAGCCAGACGGCCGCGCCGATGCCCAACGCGATCGCGACGATCACGCCGACCCAGAGCCACCTGCGCAGTTCGGCGCTCATCGTCGTCGAGCCCTCCGGGTCCGGGTCATGCCTCTCCCTCACTGGACGGCCCGGCGGAGGCCAGGAGCGCCGTCTTCGCGGTCGCGAACTCCTCGTCGGTCAGCGCGCCGCGCGCGTGCAGGTCCGCGATGCGCTCGAGCTCGTTCGCGAGGTCGATCCTGACGGCCGGTTCCGCCGCCCGGGAACCGGAGGGCGCCTCGACGAGCGTCGGGTACTCGAACGAGGTCGTCGACACGTCCGGCAACGCGCCGTCCGGGGCGAGGCCGGCCGCCACGCGGGTGGCCCGGAGCCGCTCTTGCGCGGCGGAGTCGACCGACCCTCCGAACCTGAGTCCGAGCGCGAGCGGGATCCCGCCCATGAGCTCGAACAGGATCCCCGGGATGAGGAAGCCGAGCTCGGGTCCGCCGCCGCCGGGCGGGGTGACCCCGTACTGGAGGAAGTTGAAGCCCAGGCTGCAGAAGAGGCCCGGCCAGGCGAGGAGCGGGACCAGGCCGTAGCGTCCGCCGATGAGCGATCCGGCCCACAACGCGAGCGCGCCCCAGCCGAAGCCGCCGAAGATCGCGAGGAACATGAGCCACGTGCCGTCCGGGCACGACTGGGCGCTCACGTACGGACCGCCGTCGGCGCACGAACCGCCGACATCGAGCACGGCGCGCATCTCGATGAACATGAGCGTGATCGAGAACGCGAGCCCGGCGACCCCGATGAGATACAGCAGGAACGTGCGCGACGACGGACCCACCGACGCGCCGGCCTCGTTCGGACGCGAGAGGTCGCTCATCACGTCGTCAGGGCCGCACCGCGGCGAGGCGGTCGAGGATGGCCCGTTTGACGCCCTCCACGGGGATCCGCTCCTGGGCCATCGAGTCGCGCTCGCGGATCGTCACCGCCCCGTCCTCGAGGGAGTCGACATCGAC
This sequence comes from Candidatus Limnocylindrales bacterium, assembly GCA_036382135.1. Classification (GTDB taxonomy): domain Bacteria; phylum Chloroflexota; class Limnocylindria; order Limnocylindrales; family CSP1-4; genus C-114. The sequence continues at coordinate 10,970 of DASVIK010000454.1, forward strand.
CGTGATGCACCACGGGGTTCCGATCTCGTCCTGGCGGCGGTAGAGCTTGCCGATGGCCGCCGTGTCGTCGTAGACGGCCATCATGTCGCGCTTCAGGTCGGCCTTGATCCGGTGGCACAGCTCCACGATCTCCGGGCGTTTCTTGAGCAGCGGCAGGACCGCCACCTTGTACGGTGCCAGCTCCGGGTGAAGCGCCAGCGAGACGCGGGTCTCGCCCCGGACCTCCTCCTCGCGGTAGGCGTCGATGAGGAACGCGAACGCCGCCCGATCGGGCCCGCCGGCGGTCTCGACGATCCAGGGGATGAACCGTTCCTCCGTCGCCGGATCGAAGTACTCGAGGTTCTCGCCCGAGGCCTCGGCATGGCGCGAGAGGTCGAAGTCCCCGCGGTTGTGGATGCCCTCGAGCTCCTTCCAGCCGAACGGGAAGCGGTACTCGATGTCGACCGCCTTCTTCGCATAGTGGGCGAGCTCGTCGGGGGCGTGCTCGCGGAAGCGCATCCGGGCCGGCGTCAGGCCATAGGCCGTGTACCAGTCCCAGCGCCGCGGCAGCCACTCCTCGAAGATCGCCGCCGCGCTGTCCGGCCGGACGAAGTACTGCATCTCCATCTGCTCGAACTCGCGCATCCGGAACACGAAGTTGCCGGGGCTGATCTCGTTGCGGAACGACTTGCCGACCTGGGCGATCCCGAATGGGATCTTCTTGCGCGAGCTCTCGCGGACATTCTTGAAGTTGACGTACGAGCCCTGCGCCGTCTCCGGCCGGAAGTAGACGATCGAAGCATCGTCCTGGACCGGGCCCATCCACGTCTGGAACATCAGGTTGAAGCGGCGTGGCGGCGAGAGCGGCCCGCCATCGTTCGGGCACTTCAGGCCGAGGCGCCCCACGACCGTCGGGTCCATCAGGTCGGTCGCGGTCAGCGACTCGGCGCCGGGGAGCTCGTCGAGCCGGTAGCGACGGCGGCACGTGGCGCACTCCACGAGGGGGTCGCTGAAGCTGCCGACGTGGCCGGACGTCACCCAGACCTGGGGATGCATGAGGATCCCCGCGTCGAGGCCCACGATGTCGTCGCGGTCCTGGACCATCGCCCGCCACCAGGCGCGCTTGACGTTGTTCTTGAGCTCCACGCCCAGGGGTCCGTAGTCCCACACGGCGTTGATGCCGCCGTAGATCTCGCTGCTCGGGAAGACGAACCCGCGGCGCTTCGAGAGCGACACGATCGTGTCCAGGTCGGCGACGGCGGGCGCGACCGCGTTCGGATCCTGATCGATCACCGGTGGGAGGTCTCCGTGGGGCGGCCGGCCGTGGCAGAGTCGTCCGCAGCTCTTGTCCGGGGTTGGCCAGCCGATGCTAGCAGACGCCCCGGTCCGGTCCCCCGGCGGCGGGAGCGACGCTGAGCGCGCGCGACCACTGCCGGCCCTCGCGGCCCGGGCCCTACCTCGGCAACGGGGCGACGCGGACCTCGTCGAGGAACGCGAGCGAACGAGCCTCGCGCTCGAGGGCATCGGCGATGAACGCACGCATGGCCGTCTCGACCTCGCGCTCGATCTCGGGGGCCAGGCGCAGCTCGGACAGCGCCTCGGCATCGAGGCGCTGGTAGGCCCGCAGGACCTTGAGCGCATCGAGGCTCAGCCCTGCCCGGGAGGCCGGCGGTCCCGGATCGCGCTGGCAGAGGACCCCGCCGAGCGGGGGCACCCAGCGGAAGCTGTCCGATGGCTCCAGCAGCCGGTCGCATTCGACGCAGCGCTCCACCTCGGGCCGGACGCCCAGCTCGGCCGCCAGGTGCATCTCGTACCAGCGCGCGACCCGGCCCGGGCCCATCCCCGCGTCGAGCAGCTCGTATGCCCGGTGGAGCAGCGCGTAGAGCGGCTCGGCGGCATGGCGCTCCTCGAGGCTTCGATCGGCGAGCTCGGCGAGATACCACGCGGTGGCGGCCGATTCGAGGTTGTCGCGGAGGCGAAGCCAGGCGTGACCGACGCTCACCTGGGTCACGACATCGAACGTCCGCCCGCGGGCGAGCTGGACGCGCAACTCGGCGAACGGCTCGAGGCTGCCGCCGATCCGGCTCTTCTGGCGCCGGACCCCCTTGGCGATCGCCTTGAGCTTGCCGAACTCCGGCGTGATGAGGGTCAGGATCCGGTCGGCCTCGCCGAAATCGAAGCGCGACAGGACGATCGCGTCGGTGACGTAGATGCGGCGCTCGGGCACGCCCGGACGGTAGCACGAGCGTCGCGCGACGGGCCGCGAGGCCGTGCGCCGCGTCGGTCGCGGCGTCGTGCGCCGCGTCACCGCGGCGTCTTCGCTCGGGAGTCCTGCTTGGCGGCCCGCGGCCAGCCCCTTCACCCGGTGAAGCTAGCGACCCATCCGCGCCGACGGAGAGCCGATCTCCTTCATCTCATGAAGGGATCGGAGCACGAGGGGCCCACAACGGCAGGAATCCTTCATGTCGTGAAGGGATCGGAGCCGGAGCAGAGCCGGATGTACTCGTAGCTTCATGGGGTGAAGACCCGCGAGTATCAAGCGTCAATCCGCTACCATGCTCGCGCAAGTTTGCTTCGCAGCGGATACACTCCCGGCGATGCCCGCAACACCCACCTCGCTCGACATCGCGGAGCTCGTCTCGGCCACCGAAGGCGAGATCATCCGCCTCGTGGCCGACCGCGACCACTCGACGCGCGGCCTGTACGAGCAGGTGCGCTACCACCTCGGGCTCGATGGTCCCGATGTGCCGGCC
>DASVIK010000455.1:0-4693 GCA_036382135.1 Candidatus Limnocylindrales bacterium
GCGCGGGCCGTCCAGGCCGCCGCCGCCATCCGGGAACCGCTGAAGGTCATCGGTCTCGACGTGCGGGCCGGCCTCCACACGGGGGAGTGCGAGGTCAGCGACGGCAAGATCGTCGGGATCGCCGTCTCGATCGGCGCACGCATCTCGGCGCTCGCCGGCCCCGGGGAGGTGCTCGTGTCGAGGACGGTCAAGGACCTCGTCGCGGGCTCGGGTCTCACGTTCGAGGGCCGTGGCGAGCATCAGCTCAAGGGGATCCCCGACGCGTGGCAGGTGTTCGCCCTTCTCCCGGCTTGAGGTGTTGCGATTCGTGCACGCGCAACCGCCCTCCCGGCGCGCCAGGATGCTCCGAAAGCGCCGCTATCCCGCCTCGACGATCGGCGCGTACTTGCGCCGATAGGCCGCCGGCGTCATGCCCGTCGTCCGCTTGAAGAGCCGGCGGAAGAACGTCGGGTCCTCGTAGCCCACGCGGTAGCCGACATCGTCGACGACACCGCCCCCGGTCTCGAGGAGCTGCCTCGCCACCTCGACGCGCAGCGCATGGACGTGGTCGATCGGCCGACGGTCGGTCGCCGCCTGGAAGCGCCGCGCGTACGTCCGCTTCGTCAGGCCGGACCGCTCCGTCATCGCTGTCACCGGGTTCGGGGTCTCGTAGTGATCCGCGATCCAGGCCAGGCAGTCGCGGATGACCGCATCGTCGGTCCGGACGCGCCGCGTCATCGCGGAGAACGGCAATTGCCCGTCCTCGTGCCCCGCGAGCAGGTAGACCTTGGCGGTCCGCGATGCCTGCTCCGGGCCGCAGAACCTCGCGATCAGGTGGAGGGCGAGGTCCTGCCACGACGTGACGCCGCCCGCGGTGATCAGGCCGTCCCCCTCGCTCGAGAGGTCCAGGATGGAGGCGGGCCCGAACCGGATCCTCGGATACGCGGACATGAACAGGTCCCGGTACGCCCAGTGCCCAGCGCAGGACCGTCCGTCGAGCATTCCGGCCTCGGCCAGCAGCAGCGAGCCGGTGCACACCGTCGCGAGCAGCGCGCCGCGCGAACGCATGCGCCGCAGCCAGTCGATCTCGACGGCGAAGCGGCCGCGCGGAGGAGTGTCGATCGGGGTGTACATGTCGCACACGACGACAGCGTCGATGTCGTCGATCTCGGCCAGGGCAGCGTGCGGCTCGACGGGGATGCCGCCGAAGCAGCGGAAGGGCGCAGCGGTCGCGGCGACGATCGAGACTTCCAACAGGGCCTCGCCCGGCTCCGCGGCCGTCATGTCCGGCCAGCTGGGACCGACTGACAGGAGGACGTCGTACAGCCCGTACAGGACCGAGGCGGAGGTCTCCGGCGCGGCGAGCAGCGCGATCCGTGGTCGGCGGGCGACTGTCATCTTTGCCCCGATTCGGTGCAATCCGTCTCTTCCAGAATGCTACTCCCGCATGGAGACTGTCGGGACACGAGGAGACCGAGGATGATCATCGACGCAGGCTCGATCGCACGGCTCCGGGCAACCATCCAGGGACGGGTCCTGACCGCCGGCGAGGCCGATTACGAAGAGGCGCGACGGGTCTGGAACGGGATGATCGACAAACGGCCGGCCGTGATCGTGCAGGCCGCCGCCGGAACCGACGTCGGACCCACGATCGCGCTCGCGCGGGAGACCGGCCTGCCGCTGGCGATCCGCGGCGGCGGCCACAACGTCGCGGGCAACGGGACCGTCGACGACGGCATCCTCCTCGACCTGGGGCGATTGAACGCGGTCGAGGTCGATCCGGATGCCCGACTGGTCCGCGTCGAGGCCGGGGCGACGCTTGGCGACATCGATCGCGCGACCGAGCCGTTCGCCCTGGCGGTGCCGGTGGGCGTCGTCTCGGGCACGGGGATCGCCGGCCTGACGCTGGGCGGCGGCGTCGGCTGGCTGACTCGGCCGTACGGCCTGACGATCGACAACCTCGTCTCGGCCGAGGTGGTCCTCGCGACCGGCGAGCTCGTTCGAGCGAGCGCTTCCGAGAACGCCGACCTGTTCTGGGGCCTGCGCGGCGGCGGGGGGAACTTCGGCGTCGTGACGTCGTTCACGTTCCGCGCCCACCCGCTGGACCCCGACGTCTTCGCCGGCAGCCTCATCTACGAGCTTCCGCGCTGGCGCGAGGCTCTCGATGCGTACGTGGCGTGGACCGCCGACGTGCCGGACGAGATCACGACGCTCGTCACGTTCATGGTCCCGCCTCCCGACTGGGCGCTCGGCGACCGGGCGCTCATGTTCGTGGGCTTCGCCTGGGCCGGTATGGACCGGAGCGAGGGCAGGGCCGCGATCGACCGGCTCCAGGCCGCGTGCCGGCCGGACATCGCCGTGGTGGATCCCACCCGCTGGCTGGCGTTCCAGTCCGCGTTCGACCTGGCCATGCCGCGGGGGGTCCGGGCGTATTGGCGCAACGCATCGTTCGAGCGGTTCGACGGCCCGACGATCGACACGCTGGTCGAACACTGCGGAGCTCAGACGTGGGTCGGGACGGCCGCCGACCTGCACCACATGGGGGGTGCGTTCGGCCGGGTCTCCGAAGACGCCACCGCCTTCCCGAATCGATCGGCCCGGTTCTGGCTCAACATCTACGGCTTCTGGCCCGAAGCCGGCGACGACGCGGCGAGGATCGCGTGGGTCAAGGGCTTCTCGGACGCCATGCGGCCCCTCGCCGGGGCCGGCCAGTACATCAACTTCCTGGGGCACGAGGACGCCGACGCGCCACGGAAGGCCCTCGCCGTCTACGGCCCGGCGAAGCTCGATCGCCTCATGGCGGTCAAGCGTCGCTACGACCCGGCGAACTTCTTCCGGATCAACCACAACATCCCGCCGGCGGCCTGACTGGCCGAGCTCGCCGAGTCAGTCCTTGGCCGATGCCGTTGCCGGCTGGAGCCGATGGCGCGTCGTGACCTCGACGCGGCTCCGATCGTCGGCAGCCGGGTGTTCGACGAGCGCGATGAGGCGTGTCGTCATGAACCGACCGGTACGCACCGGGACACCCGTACGGGTCACTTCCCGGACCTCGACGACACCGCGCGACGTGACGACTTCGATGCGCCTGCCGGCCTTGGTCGCGACGATCTCGAAGGTCTGGACGCCCTGTCCCGTGTCGACCACCGCCTCCACGCGATCACCCTTCATGGCGGCATCATACGGGTCGCCCAGCGGCGCAGCCGCGACGTTGGCCGTCCGGGTTGCAGCGCCCGCGCTGGGACACAGTTGAGCCCTCGACGATTCTGGGGGAAGACGTCGAGGGCGGATGCACACGATACCGCGTCCGCGGATTCCCGGATGCGGAGTCGCACGATAGCGGCCGAGGTGCCCGAGAAGGGCACCTCGGCCGGAACAAACGTGACGATCGACGCCAACGTCTCTGGCGCCTCGCTGGGCCGTCAGATCCCGAGGACCTCCGCGAACGCCCCGGCGATGACCCCGTAGCCGGTCGCGTTCGGGTGGTTGTTGGGTCCGAGGGGCGCCGGAGCGCAGACCCAGGTCCACATGCAGATGCGAGCCACGTTGAGCGGCACGGTTCCCGCCCCCGGGAGCGTGACGAGCGTGTCGAAATCGTTCGACGAGAAGGCCGTCTCGATGTCGGCGACGCGGTCGCCTGCGTTCGCGAAGAGGCCGCGGAGCAGGCCGTTGACCGGGCCGATGAGCTGGCTTGCGCTGGCCCTCGCGAGCGCCTGGCCGTCCGGACCCAGGAGCCACGCGGCGAGGAACGGGTTGTAGATGGTCATGCCCACGATCGGCACGCGGGGGCCCGCCGCCTTGCGCACGGCGGTGAGGATCGCGGGCAGGTTCGTCTGGATGCTGGCCACCCCGGCCGGGATGCACTGCGCCTCCTGGCACGGGAAGTCGTTCGCGCCAAGGTCGATCGTGATGAACGCCACCTGGCCGCGGTGGTGCCGCAGGAAGTGGATGGCCTGGGCTAGCTGCGATCCATACCGGTAGGGGCAGATCCCGCCGTTGATCATCGTGGTCGTCGTCTCGCCCGGGCAGCCGAGCTTCACGAGCTTGAGCTTGTGTGAATCGGCGCGCGCGAGCGCGAGCAGCTGCTCCGCATACCCCTGCTTGGTCCGGTACAGGTCGTTCGGGTCACCGATCGGCTGCACCCCGGCCGCGAGCGAATCGCCCAGCGACACGTAATAGGGCTTGCCGTGATCGTCCCTCGACCCCTGGCCGGCGAAGGTCGTGCTCGCCGTGGCGAGGATGAGCAGGAGCGCGGCGAACGCCGCGCGCGTGAGAGGCTTTCTCATGGCGTGATCCCCTCCTGACCCGACTGGGCATCTAGGTGAGACCCTGTCCGCGGTCCGTCGCCGGGGAAGACGTGCTCGGCCAGGATGTGTTACCGGGTGACAGGCACGCCGCTCCCCCGTGCACTCACGCCTGGGACCGGGTGGCCCGCACGGACGCTCATGTCGAACGCCACGGGATGGAGGTCACCTCGATCGGCTCGTCGACACCCTCGAGGCGCACGATCCGCGTCGGTGGCACCCCCGCTCGGGGCGGGGCGTCCCGGATCGTCTCGACGCTGGCGAGGATCTCGCCGGGCTTGGCGAGCGCCCCGATCCGGAGGCCCTCGTGGATGGCTCGCCCGGCGAACCCGCTCCCCGTCCGGGTCGCCTCCGAGACGTGGACGCCGATCCTGACCGATGGGGCGAACCCGTGGTCGCGTCGGTGGTCGGCC
>DASVIK010000456.1:0-6906 GCA_036382135.1 Candidatus Limnocylindrales bacterium
CCGGCGGGCCGCGGCGGGGCCGGGCCCCGCGCAGATGCGAGGCCCGATGAGGGCGCCCGGGACCAACGTCGGTCCGGGCCGGTACGTCCGGAGCGAAACCTTCTGCCGGGCTCCTGGCTCGAAGGGGACAGGCGCCGCACAGGGCGCCCCCGTCAACCTCCAAGGCTCAGGAGACTGCCGTGGCCTACGTCATCGCCCAGCCATGCATCGACCGCATGGACCGCTCCTGCATCGACGTCTGTCCGGTCGACTGCATCACCACCGACCCGTCCGACCGGAAGCTCTTCATCGATCCCGATTCGTGCATCGACTGCGGGTCGTGCGAGACGGCCTGCCCGAACACGGCGATCTTCCGCGAGGACGAGCTCCCGGCGGAATGGCGCGGTTTCGCCTGGATCGATGCGACCTTCCTCCGTGACCCGGCGGCCGCGCGCGAGGCGGTCGACCGGTTCGCGGCCGTCCCGGCGACCGCCTGACGGTCACATCCGGAAGACGCCGAAGCGGCTCTCGGGGATGGGCGCACAGAGCGACGCCTCGATGCCCATCGCGAGGACCCGGCGCGTGTCGAGCGGGTCGATGACCCCGTCGTCCCAGAGGCGCGCGGTCGCGAAGTAGGGCGAGCCCTCCCGATCGTAGGTCGCAAGGATCGGCGCCTCGAAGGCGTCACGCTCGGCATCGGAACCCCACTCCGCGCCGGGCAACGAGCCTTCACGCACCGTCGAGAGGACCCGCGCGGCCTGGAGCCCGCCCATCACGCTGATCCGGCTGTTTGGCCACGACCACAGGAAGCGGGGACTGTAGGCGCGTCCCGCCATCGCGTAGTTGCCCGCCCCGAAGCTGCCGCCGATGAGGATCGTGAACTTGGGCACCTCGGCGCCGGCGACCGCCGTCACCATCTTCGCGCCGTCCTTCGCGATGCCCCCGGCCTCGTATTCGCGACCGACCATGAACCCGGTGATGTTCTGGAGGAAGACCAGGGGGATCCGGCGCTGGGCCGCCAGCTCGATGAAGTGGGCACCCTTGAGGGCCGACTGGCTGAACAGGATCCCGTCGTTGGCCAGGATCGCGACCGGATAGCCCTCGAGGTGGGCGAAGCCGCACACGAGCGTCTCGCCGTAGAGCGGCTTGAACTCGTGGAACCGACTGCCGTCGACGAGGCGGGCGACGATCTCGCGGACGTCGATCGGCCGGCGCGGGTCGGCCGACACGGCGGCGTAGAGGCCCGCGGCGTCCGAGCTGGGGTCGGTCGAGCCGGCCGGGATGGCGGGCGGTTCGGGCGTCCGGCGGTCCCACGGCGGCGTCGGCGGCCGGCGATTGAGATTGGCGACGATGGACCGACCGAGCGCCAGCGCATGCTCGTCATCGAGCGCCAGGTGGTCGACGACCCCGGAGATCCGGGCGTGGACGTCGGCACCGCCCAGTTCCTCGGCCGTGACCTCCTCCCCGGTCGCCGCCTTCACGAGCGGCGGCCCGCCGAGGAAGATCGTGCCGGTGCCCCGGACGATGACGGTCTCGTCGCTCATCGCCGGGACGTAGGCGCCTCCGGCGGTGCAGGAGCCCATGACGAGCGCGATCTGCGGGACGCCGGCGGCCGACAGGCGGGCCTGGTTGTAGAAGATCCGCCCGAAATGCTCGCGATCCGGGAAGACCTCCGCCTGGAGCGGCAGGAAGGCGCCGCCGCTGTCCACGAGGTAGAGGCACGGCAGCCGGTTCTCGAGCGCGATCTCCTGTGCCCGCAGGTGCTTCTTCACGGTCAGCGGGTAGTACGTGCCGCCCTTGACGGTCGCGTCGTTCGCGACGACGACGCATAGCGTCCCCTCCACCCGGCCGAGCCCGGTGACGATCCCGGCCGAGGGGGCGTCGCCGTCGTACAGGCCGTCGGCGGCGAGCGGGCTCAGTTCGAGGAAGCCCGTCCCCGGGTCGAGCAGGCGGTCGATCCGCTCCCGGACAGGGAGCTTGCCGCGCTCGCGATGGCGGGCGATGGACCGCTCGTCGCCGCCGGCACCTCGTCCCGCGACCTCGGCCTGGCGCCGGCGCAGGTCGGCGACGAGGGCGGCCATCGCCTCGTGGTTCGCCCGCGTCTCCGGGGCGGTCGGGTCAAGACGGCTCCGGAGGACGGCCATGGCCGCGATGATACGCGGCGGCTAGGCGCACCCCGGGGCGGGACTCGTCGCGAGGACGAATCCACGCACGAACGGGGTCAGGCGGATCTCGTCGAGGACGACCAGGTCGCGAGGAACAGTGCCCCGATGGCGATCACGTGGTCGTCGCGACCGGATCGCGGCGGGCGACCTGCGACGCGGCGACGCGCCGGAGCAACGCCATCCAGGCCCAGCTCGCCAGGACGGTCACGATGAGAGCGGGCAGGCCTAAGACGACGAGCCCGACGACGTAGACCACGATCGCGCTGCCCGCCAGACCCGACGCGCCCGGCTCGGCGCCGATGGTCGACCCGGCGACCGCGGACGCGACGACGGTCAGGTCGCCGATGAGGACGGCGAGGGCTCCGACGCCGAAGCCGAACCCGGCGAGCTGGTCGCGCGGAGCCCATCCCGCTCGAGGGCCGAAGGTCCAGCCGAGGATCAGGGCGGCGGGGATCCCACCAACACCAAGGAAGCCGACGAATGCCCCGATGCCTCCGAGGAGTCCGCCGAGTAGCGCGACGAAGAGACCCACAACGGCCATCGCGACGCTGACGGCACCGAAGCAGAGGGCCGAGACGAGTCGAGCCCGCGCGGTCTTCGCCTCCCGCGGCACGGATGGCCTGGATTCCGGCATCGCCCAGCCGGTGTGCGGATCGGTCGCGCCGTCGACGCGGGGACTGCCCTCGGCGGCTGTGGCCTGTGTCATCGTTAGGGCTGCCATCGGAACGCCTCACGTGCTACTCTTTCGGAGCACGTTATGGACCATAAACCCGCTACTGTCAAGACGCACGTTACACCGAACGCCGGGGAGCGGCGCGCCGCGTCACCGGCCGCCGCGGTCGACGAGCGCCGGGTCGCCGTCGGCACACACGTGCCCCGCAGCGCGACATCGACCTCCGATCGGGCCGAGGCCATCCGGCGCGAGCTGGCCGACGCATGGGGGCAGATGGGCGCAGCCTGGGGCGTTGCGCCGGCCATCGCCCGCGTGCACGGGTACCTGCTGGCTCACCAGGCGCCGCTCACCGAACGAGAGGTCCGCGAAGCGCTGGGCCTGAGCCATCGCGCCGCGAGCCTCGCCCTGGCGGAATCGGAGGTCTGGGGCCTCGTCGAGCGGGTGCCGGAGCCCCGTCGCGTCGGTCGTCGTGGGCCGCCCGGGGTCGCCTTCCGGGCCGTCGGCGATCACTGGCAGTGGTTCATCCGGATCGTCGAGCAGCGCAAGCTCCGCGAGGGCGACCCCGTCCTCGTTGTCATCGCGGAGGCGGCCGAGGAGGCGGGTCGCGCCGCCGCCGAGCACCCGGCCGACGGCGAGCTCACGGCCCTCCGCGACTGGCTGACGAGCTTCCAGGACTTCATCCGCCTCTTCGACCGATCGATCGGCATCGTGCCGCAGCTCGACCCGCGACAGCTGGAACGAGCCCTTCGGCTCATCGGCCGGGTCCCCGACGAGACCGCGTTGCGCCTCGTGCGACTCCTCGTCGAGATCCCCGAGAACGACGTGGTGCCCCTGCTCGAGGCGATGTCCCGGCTCTCGCCGGCTGGCGCGCGGCGGGCGACGAAGCTCATCGCGGGCGTAGTCCGGACGATCGGCCGCTAGGGGCCGCGGCCGCTGCGGGTCGCCGGTCGCCGCCGCCCGCGGCGGGTCGCCGCAGCCGTTTCGTGCCGGATATCACCGTGCGTGATCCAAGCCGCCAGTCCGGGCGGCGTTGGTGCCGGCACGAGCACGGCCGAATCACGACCCGTGATATCCGGCACGACCGGACCTCGCCGGTGCACCCAACATCACGACCCGTGATATCCGGTGCGGGGCCGGCAGCCGGCTGGGACGCGATGGCGGTGCGGCGGTGAGCCACGAATCACCGCCCGAGCACGGCCCGGCCCATTGGGGCCACATCGGCGGCCGTGCCATAATCGCGCCGCGGGCAGCGACCCGACCGACTCGAACGGGCGAGGACCCCGGGGCCAGCACGGCGGGCAGCGAGCGCGCGGAGATCAGAGGTTCACCTCAGCATGACCGTCGATACGTCCACCTGGGTCACCAAGAAGGGCCTCGCCCAGATGCTCAAGGGCGGGGTGATCATGGACGTCGTCACGCCCGAGCATGCCGCGATCGCCGAAGAGGCGGGCGCGGTGGCCGTCATGGCCCTCGAGCGCGTGCCGGCCGACATCCGCGCCTCGGGCGGTGTCGCGCGGATGAGCGATCCGGCCATGATCGAAGGGATCATGAAGGCCGTCTCCATCCCCGTGATGGCGAAGGCGCGGATCGGCCACTTCGTCGAGGCCCAGATCCTCGAAGCCCTCGGCGTCGACTACATCGACGAATCGGAGGTCCTCACCCCGGCCGACGAGACGAACCACATCGACAAGCACGCCTTCAAGGTCCCGTTCGTGTGCGGCTGCCGGAACCTCGGCGAGGCGCTCCGCCGGATCAACGAGGGCGCGGCGATGATCCGGACGAAGGGCGAGGCCGGTACCGGCAACATCGTCGAAGCGGTCCGCCAGCTGCGGGCCGTGCTGGCGGAGATCCGGCGCCTCGAGTCGATGCGCGACGACGAGCTGTTCGTGGCGGCCAAGGAGCTCCAGGCGCCGTTCGATCTCGTGAAGCAGGTCGCGGCCGAGGGCAGGCTGCCGGTCGTCAACTTCGTCGCCGGCGGGATCAGCACCCCGGCCGACGCGGCGCTCGTCATGCAGCTCGGCGCGGAGGGCGTCTTCGTCGGCTCGGGCATCTTCAAGAGCGAGGATCCGGCGCGCATGGCGACCGCGATCGTCCAGGCCACGACCCACTTCGACGACGCCAAGATCCTCGCCGAGGTCAGCAAGGGCCTCGGTTCCCCGATGCGGGGGATCGCTCTCGAGACCATCCCCGAGCAGGAGCGGCTGGCCGTTCGCGGTTGGTGAGCCGAGCACGTGGCGCGGGGAGCGCTTGACGTCATGAAGATCGGAGTCCTGGCGATCCAGGGCGCGTTCGCCGAACACATCCGGACCTTCCGGTCCATCGGGATCGAGGCGGTCGAAGTCCGCCTGCCGACCGACCTCGACGGCCTGGCCGGCCTCGTCCTGCCCGGCGGCGAGAGCACGGCGATGCGCCGCCTCATCGACCGCTGGGAGCTCCGCGAGCCGATCCTCCGGCTGGCGGCCTCGGGCGCGCCGCTCTTCGGGACGTGCGCCGGGATGATCCTGCTCGCCCGCGAGCTCACGTCCGGCGAGCTGCCGATCCTGGCGCTCCTCGACGTGACCGTCGAGCGCAACGCCTTCGGCCGCCAGCTCGAGTCGTTCGAGGCCGACCTGAGCGTGCCCGTGCTCGGCGACCAGCCGGTCCACGGCGTCTTCATCCGCGCCCCGGTCATCACCCGGACCGGTCCCGCGGTGGACATCCTCGCCCGCCTGGACGACGGCCGGATCGTCGCCGTCCGGGAAGGCAACGTGATCGCCACGGCCTTCCACCCGGAGCTGGCCGGCGAGACCAGGTTCCACCGGCTCGTGGCCACGATGGCCGCGGAGCACGACGACCCGGCGGAAGGCAGCGGCCGACGACACCACCCGACCCGGCGGGCGGCGGAAGCTCGATGAGCGTCCGCTCCGGCAAGGTCCGCGTGGCCCGCCTGACGGACCTGGCGGCGCTCGGCGAGCTGTCGCGGCTCTGCCAGAGCGACGGCGCATTGACCCGTTCGCTCGGCCTGCCGGTCAGCGGCCCGCCCATCGGGATGTTCAACCTGTTCCGGCTGCCGCTGGGCGCCTTCAGCCCGCACGACCTGCTCTACGTCTTCGAGGACGACGGCCGGCTCGCCGGGCTCCTCCGCGTCGAGCGCGAGAGCCGTCGCGACGAGTGGACGATCGTCGAGCTCGACGGGATCGGGCACGCCGAGGCCGGCGATATCCGGTTCCGGCTCGTCCAGCACCTGCTCCGCGACGGCAGCAAACGCGGGGCGGTCCGCTTCCACGTCGCCTGTGCCGATGAAGACGGCAACGTCGAGCTTTTCATGCAGGCCGGCTTCGCCCGCTACGGCGAGGAGATCGTCCTCTCCCGGCCCGCCGGCCCCGAGCTTCCGGCGCCGTGGACCGACGAGGAGATGGGGGCGCAGCGCATCCGGCCCGCGGTCGTGCTCGACTCCGTCGCCCTGGCCCGTCTCTACAACACGGCGACGCCCCAGCCGGTCCAGCGCCTCGAGGCCATCCGGCTCGTCGACTGGGAACGCCAGGGGACCGGCTGGCGCGTCCCGCGATCGTCCCTCGCGCCCATCCTCCGGTTCGCCGACGTGGAGGCGTACGCCCAGGAGGCCGAGGGCGGCGGGTCCGACGGCACCGTCCTCGACGGCTTCGTCCAGGTCGGCGTGGCCAAGGAGGACCAGCCCCACTACCTCAAGGTGCTGGTGCGTCCCGGCGTGGACGGCGGACCGCTCGTCCGGTTCGGTCTCGGCGTGATCGCCGCGCGCACGGCTCGGGGCGCCGATCATCGTCACGATCACGGGGTGATCTCGCCGGTCCGGACCTACGAGCACCCGGTCGACCGGGTGCTCGAGGACAACGGCTTCGACCCGATCTCGACCGTCACCCTGCTCATGAAAGAGACCCTCGTCCGGGTCGAGGAGCCGGCCCTCGTGCCGGCCGTCCGATGACCCCCAGCAAGGGAGACGACGTGGCACCGCTCGACCGCAACCGCGAGGCGATGGACGACCTGGACCTGCTCCTCGGCGCCTTGCCCGAGGAGGTCGTCGCGGCCGTCCACGCCCTGCCCGACAGCTCCCAGCTCATCGAGGTGGTCCTC
>DASVIK010000457.1:0-1594 GCA_036382135.1 Candidatus Limnocylindrales bacterium
CGAGCTCGACATGCTCCTCGCCACGGGCGAGCACCAGAGCGCGACGCTCGTCTCCATGGCGCTCCATGCGCTGGGCGTGGCCGCGATCAGCCTCACCGGCGCGCAGGCCGGGATCACCACCGATGGCACGTACGGCCGCGCGCGGATCGCCGGGATCGACCCGGCCCGCATCCGCGCCGAGATGGCCGCCGGCCGGGTCGTCATCGTGGCGGGCTTCCAGGGCACGAGCGCGGCCGCGATGGAGCTCGCAGAGACCACGACGCTCGGGCGGGGAGGCTCGGACACCACCGCCGTCGCGCTCGCCGCGGCGCTCCGCGCCGATCGCTGCCAGATCTACACGGACGTCAAGGGGATCTACACCGCGGACCCGCGGATCGTGGCCGACGCGCGCCAGCTGCCCGTGATCGGCTACGAGGAGATGCTGGAGCTCGCCCACCAGGGTGCCCAGGTCATGCAGGTCCGGGCCGTCGAGCTCGGATGGGTCAACAACGTCATCATCGAGGTCCTCAGCTCCTTCGAGGAGGCGCCCGGGACGCTGATCAGGGAGGACCCGCTCGTGGAGCAACGAAACAAGGTCCGCGGGATCGCCCACGACCGGAACGTCGCGAAGGTCACGCTGGTCGCGGTGCCCGACCGGCCCGGCGTCGCGCGCGCCGTGTTCGCACCCCTCGCCGAGCAAGGCATCAGCGTGGACATGATCGTCCAGAACGTCGGCCACGGCGGCGCCACCGACATGAGCTTCACCGTGCCGCGCGGCGAGCTGGCGAAGGCGAAGCGCGTCCTCGAACCGATCGTTCGCGATCTCGGCTTCCGCGAGATGACCACCGATGCGTCGATCGCGAAGGTCTCGATCATCGGGGCCGGCCTCCACAACGCCCCGGGGTACGCTGCCCGGATGTTCGGGACGCTCGCCGACGCGGGCGTGAACATCGAGATGATCTCCACCTCCGAGGTGCGGATCACGTGCACGATCGCGGAGGACCAGCTCGAAGCCGCCGCGACCGCGCTCCACGCCGCGTTCTCGCTGGCGCTGCCGGACCCGCTCGATGCCGCGGTGGCCACGCCGGAACCGGCAGGCTGATCGGCGGCCGGTGACGCCCTTCATCGCCCGCCAGGAGCGTTTCCCGCAGGTCGCCTCCACCCAGGACGTGGTCCGCGCGTGGCTCGCTGCGGGCACCCCCGAGGTGTGCCTTGCCGTCGCCGACGAGCAGGCCGCGGGCCGCGGCCGTTCGGGCCGGACGTGGGTCGCGCCGCCGGGTCGCGCGCTGCTCCTCTCGCTCGGTTTCCGCCCGACGTGGCTCGGCCCCGAGCATGCCTGGCGGCTGGCCGCGACAGTGAGCCTGGCGATGGCCGACGCGGCCGAGGACGCCGCCGGGCTCCGCGATCGGGCGATCCGTCTCAAGTGGCCGAACGACCTCGTCGTCGAGGACGATGCGCCCGGGGAGGCGGGGGCCGGGTTCGGTGGCGGCGCCGTGCGCAAGCTCGGCGGCGTCCTCGGCGAGACCGACGGGCTCGGGACGGCCGCGCCGCAGGTCGTCGTCGGGATCGGGATCAACGCGGACTGGGTCGCCGGCGAATTCCCGCCCGACCTCGC
>DASVIK010000458.1:0-2517 GCA_036382135.1 Candidatus Limnocylindrales bacterium
CGCCCTCACAACGCCGACATCGGCACACCGTGCGCTCGCGAGCAAGGCCCCCGGGCGAAGGCGCCGGGGTGACCCGGCGCACGATGCCCCCGGGCGAAGGCGCCGGGGTGACCCAGCGCACGACGCACATGTCCCGTCCCATGCCCCCGTGGCGGCCGTCTGATGGGCACTCTCACGGTCATCTGGTGGCGCGACATCCCGGCCCAGGTCGTGGCCAAGGATGGGCGCCGGGCGAGCAAGATCGTCCCCCATCCGCGCTTCCAGGTCGCGATCGACCGAGCTGCGGTGAAGGCCGGACGCCGGTCGATGGACGACTACATCGCCGAATGGCACAAGATCCAGCGACCGTGCGGCGACGACCTCGAGGCCGAGGCCACCGCCGAGGTCGCCCGCCTGGAAGCGACGTACACGCGGCGCGTCCTCGACCACCTCGTCACCACCGGCGGCGCCGAGGCCCCGGCCGCGAACGCGGTCGCCGACCCGTCCACTCCGGCAGACGCCGGCGCCGCTGCCGAGCCGGTCGCCAAGGAGCCTGGGTGACCCTGACCGTCGTCGGCTCGATGACGCGCGAGGTGGTGATCGGGCCGGATCGACCGTTCGTCATCATCGGCGAGCGCATCAACCCCACCGGCCGGAAGGCGCTGGCCGCGGAGATGAAGGCCGGCGACTTCAGCCGCGTGGAGCGCGACGTGCTCGCCCAGGTCGAGGCCGGCGCCCACATGCTCGACGTGAACGCCGGCATCCCGCTCGCCGACGAGCCGGCCATCCTCGCCCGGACGATCCAGCTCGTCCAGTCGCTCACCGACCTGCCGCTCTCGATCGACTCGTCGATCGTCGAAGCGCTCGAGGCCGGCCTTGCCGCCTACCAGGGCAAGGCGCTCGTGAACTCGGTGACCGGCGAGGAGGAGCGGCTCGAACGGGTCCTGCCGCTCATCCGCAAGTACGGCGCTGCCGTCGTCGCGATCTCCAACGACGACACCGGTATCAGCGAGGATCCCGACGTGCGCTACGCGGTGGCGAAGCGGATCGTCGAGCGGGCCGCCGACCACGGCATCCCACGCGAAGACGTCATCGTCGACCCGCTCGTCATGCCCATCGGCGCGATGGCGACCGCCGGCCGACAGGTGTTCGCGCTCGTCCACCGCCTGCGCGACGAGCTGAAAGTGAACACGACCTGCGGCGCGTCGAACGTGAGCTTCGGCCTGCCGAACCGCGAAGGCATCAACGCCGCGTTCCTGCCCATGGCGATCGCCAGCGGCTTGACGACGGCGATCACGAACCCGCTCCTCGCGGACGTCCGCCGCGCGGTGATGGCTGCCGACGTCCTCATGGGCAACGACCAGGACGCCGGGCGCTGGATCCGGACGTACCGGGAGCCGCCCGCCGAGGGCGAGCGCGGCCGGCGCGTCAACCGCGGTCGCGGCGGGCCCGGTCCCGATGCCGGGGCCGTGACCCCGGGTACCTGACCGGCCCATGGCCGCGCCGGAGGAACCGCTCGTCATCTTCACGCCGTCGGGCCGGCGTGGCCGGTTCCCGACCGGCACGACCGTCCTCGACGCCGGCCGTGCGCTCGGGGTCGACATCGACTCGGTCTGCGGTGGGCGCGGATTGTGCGGCCGTTGCCAGGTCGTGCAGGGCCTGGGCGCCTTCGCCAAGCACGGCATCACCTCGCTCGCCGACCACCTCTCGACGAGCGGCGCGCTCGAGGACGAGTACCGCGAGCGGCGCGGCCTCGCCGCCGACCGCCGGCTGAGCTGCACCGCGGCGCTCCTCGGCGACGCAGTGATCGACGTCCCGCCCGAGAGCCAGGTCCACCGCCAGGTCGTGCGCAAGGGTCTCGACGTGCGCTCCTTCGTCGTCGATCCCGTCGTCCGGCTCCACTACGTCGAGGTCCCACCGGCCGAACTGGCGACCCCGACCGGCGACCTCTACCGCCTCCAGGTGGAGCTGGCCCGCGAGTGGCAGCTCGAGAACCTGGAGGCGGACCTGGGCGTCATCCGGGCGCTCAACGCGGCCCTCGAGAAGGATCGGGGCCGCGTCACCGTCGCGGTGCACGAGGGGACGACGATCATCGCGATCTGGCCCGGCCTTCACGAGCGGGCGTACGGCGTCGCGATCGACGTCGGCTCGACGACCATCGCCGGACACCTGGCCGACCTCGCGGACGGTGCGGTGCTCGCCTCGAGCGGCATCATGAACCCGCAGATCCGGTTCGGCGAGGACCTCATGAGCCGCGTCTCGTACGCGATGATGCACGACGAGGGGGCGGGCGAGATGACCCAGGCCGTCCGCGAGTCGCTCGACAGCCTGATCGCCGGCCTCGCCTCGACGGGCGGCATCCACGCGACCGACATCCTCGAGCTCGCCATCGTCGGCAACCCGATCATGCATCACCTGCTCCTCGGGATCGACCCGATCCCGCTCGGGTCCGCGCCGTTCGCCCTGGCCACGGACCGCGCGGTCCGGACGACCGCCACCGAGCTGGACCTGCACGTCAATCCGGGCGCCCGGGTCTAC
>DASVIK010000459.1:0-4577 GCA_036382135.1 Candidatus Limnocylindrales bacterium
CCGTCCGGATCGCCGTCCCGTCGACCTGGCAGACGGGCACTAGGCAGGCATCCACGAGGAGGCCATCGACGAGGACCGAACACGCCCCGCACTCCCCCTCCCCGCGGCCCTCCTTCGTGCCGGTCAGGCCGAGGTCCTCACGCAGGACATCGAGGAGCCGGCGCATGCCCGGGACGTCGAGCTCCGTGGCGGCTCCGTTGACCGTGAACGCCACGACGCTCACGCGGCACCCCTGCCGGGAGTCGAGTCCGCCTGGTCGGCCCCGCCGACCGGGTCGAGCGCGCCCATCGCCGCGAGGATCCGCTCCGGGGTCGCCGGCAGCTCGGTGATCCAGACGCCGATCGCGTCGTGGATCGCGGCCACGACCGCCGGCGCCCCGACATCCATCGGCAGCTCGCCGACGCCCTTCGCCCCGTGGGGTGCGCCGTCGAAGGGCGCCTCGACGAGGATCGTGCTGATCCGTGGCGCGTCGAGCGCCGTCGGGATGAGATACGTCGCGAGACGGTCGTTGAGGTAGCGGCCCTCGCTGAGCTTGATCTCCTCGATCGTGGCGTAGCCCACCGCCTGGAGGGTGCCGCCCTCGACCTGGCCCTCGGCCATCACCGGGTGGATCACCCGGCCCACGTCGGCCGCGGCCACGACGCTGCGGACGGCCACCTCGCCGGTGTCGAGATCGACATCGACCTCGGCGACCGCCGACGCCCAGCCGAACGCCGGGTACGCGTCGCCGGTGTACCGCACATCGTCGAACGGGACGCCCTGGTACGGCTCGAACCGCTCGTCGATGCGGGTCGCGCCGTGCGCCTGCGCGTCCGCGACGTAGGTATCGGCGAAGGCGCCGCCGGTGCGCCCTTCGACGTCGGCTCGCAGCCGCCGGCTCGCGCCGATCACGAGCCCGCCCACGATCATCGCGGTCCGAGATGCCACCGTCGGGCCGGAATCGGGCACGAGCGCCGTGTCCTGCGGAGCGACCTCGACCGCCTCGATGGGCACGCCGAGCTCGGCCGCCGCCAGCTGCGGGAAGATCGTCCGGGTGCCCTGGCCCATCTCGGTCGCGGCGGTCAGGATGACGATCCGGCCCTCCGCGGTGAGCTCGACGGAGGCCACCGACGAGAGGTGGACCTCGCCCGATCCGGTAAACCCCGCGCCGTGCCAGGCTGCCGCCAGCCCGACGCCGTGGGCACTCCGGTGACGGCCGCCGTCGAACGGGGTCGGCGGGATCAGCCCCGATCCGGCCCGCTCGGCCCGGGCGCGCGCGGTCCGCTCGCGCACCCGTTCGTACTCGGACGCCTCCGCGGCGCGTTCGAGGACCTCTTCGCCGGCGACGCTGTCCCGCAGGACCTGGCCGGTCGGCGTGATGTCGCCCGGCCGGTACATCCAGCGCCGACGAAGGTCCAGCGGCGACATCCGGAGGGCCTCGGCGACCCGGTTCGCCTGCATCTCGGCGGCGAACTGGGTCTGCGGCGCCCCGAAGCCCCGGAACGCCCCGTT
Organism: Candidatus Limnocylindrales bacterium; assembly: GCA_036382135.1. GTDB lineage: Bacteria > Chloroflexota > Limnocylindria > Limnocylindrales > CSP1-4 > C-114. The sequence goes on from DASVIK010000459.1 coordinate 1,492, forward strand.
GGGCGGCGTGTTCGTCGCCACGACCCGCGAGTGGATCCGGACGTTCGGGCAGCGGTACGGGCCACCGGCGTGCAGCGTGCCGCGCGACAGGACGACCGGGCTCAGCGTGCAGTAGGCCCCACCGTCCATGAGGATCTCGATCTCCTGGGCGATGAGGTCCCCGTGCGCGGTCACCCCATTCCGGTACCGGACGATCGCCGGGTGGCGTTTCGTCGTCGCGGCGATGTCCTCGTGGCGCTCGTAGATCATCCGGACCGGCCGGCCCGACGCGCGGGCGAGCAGCGCGGCGTGGATCGCGAGCATCGACGGATATTCCTCCTTGCCGCCGAACGCGCCGCCGGTCTCCGCCTGGACGACCTGGGCGCCGTCGTCGTCGAGGCCGAGCGCACGCTTCAGGGCGCGGTGGACGTAGTACGGGCACTGGAGCGAGCCGTGCACCGTGATGCCGCCGTCCGGCCGGGGCAGCGCGATCATCGCGTTGTTCTCGATGTACAGCTGCTCCTGGTGGCCGACCCGGTACTCGCCCTCCACGACCACGTCGGCGGCGGCCATCGCGGCGTCCACCTCGCCGCGCTCGATCGCGTAGCGCGCGAAGACCTGGTGGCTCTCGAGGGGGTCGAAGACCGCGGGAAGATTCACGGTCCGCGCGTGCAGGTGCCGGCGGGCCTCGCGCAGGATCGCCCGGTCGGGCGCGGCGATCAGGGCGAGCGGCTCGGCGTGATGGCGGATCTCGCCGTCGACCGGCACGAGGATCGGCTGGTCGTCCTGGATGAGGCTCACGACGTTCGGGCCGGGGATGTCGGCGGCCGTGACGACCACCACCGTGCCCCAGTCGAACTCCGGGTCGCGGTCGAGGGCGATGAAGCGGGCGTGGGCATCCTCGCTGCGGATCGTCGCGCCGAACCAGGCTCCGGGGAAGACGAGGTCGTCCGTGTAGAGCGCCATGCCCGTGAGCTTGGCCGGGCCTTCGCGGCGGAGGGGCCCGGCCGGCCGAGCGCGGCCCGGGACGATCGCGCCGTGGGGCACGATCAGCGGGGTCGTGATCCCGGCCGGGGGCGAAGTCGGCCCCGTGGACGCTGTCGGGTCGGAGGGCGCGGTCGGGTCGGGCGGGCCGTGGGACATGGGACCGGCCGATCCGCTGGGGGTCGTCACGAGGCGGGGCACTCCTCGATGCCGTCGTCGGTGGCGCTTGTCGGTCAAACGACGATGCCGCCCACCCGGCGGGCTGTCAAGGGCGGACCTTGGCGGCGTCGAGCGCCGCTCGGACCGTGACGTGGTGGTCGCGCCAGGACTCCCAGACGGACGCGGCCCAGGCTCGGGCCCGGCGGTCGTGGTCCGCCTCGTCACCGGCGCCCGCGACGTCGAGCACCGTGAGCGTGCCAGGGCCGCGGGTGCGCAGGAGTGCCGGGTACTCGGTCCGGCTCGCGAGCACCGCCCGGAGCACCTCCGGGGAGCGGGCAGGGGTCGCCGCGCGCTCGAGCACGGCGCACAGGCTCGTCAGGTGGACGAAGACGGACTGGCGATCACGCCGGTCCGTGCCGTCGCCCGGATGCTGGGCCATGTACGTGTCGACGGTGAGGTTGTTCTGCGACGAGCCCGGGAAGCGCAGCATCTCGTCCGCCCGCACGGCCCCGAACGCGGCCCAGCAGCCGGGTGCGCTCGGGACGTAGACGTGCCGCGGGCCGTCCGTGTCGGGGACGAGCGCGCCGCACTGCGGGCACGCGATCGACGCTGGGGGATCGGCCATCGGCCTAGTCGCGGCCGTGGCGGAGGGCCCGACCGGGCAGCACGCCCGTGTGGACCGCGCCATCGACCACGAGCTCGCCGTTGACCACGACGTGCTCGATGCCCTCCGGGAACTGGCGCGGGTCGTCGTACGTGGCCAGGGCGCGGACGGTCGCCGGATCGAACACGACGATGTCGGCCGCGAGGCCGTCGGCGAGCCGGCCGCGGCTCGTGAGGCCGAGTCGCGCCGCCGGCGCCCCGGTCATCTTGTGTACGGCCTCCTCGAGCCCGAACAGCCGCTCGTCGCGCACGAATTGGCCGAGGATCCGCGGGAAGCTCCCGTACGTGCGCGGGCTCGGCCGGTCGCCGACGAAGACGCTGTCCGTGCCCACCATCGCGACCGGGTGGCGGTAGAACCGCCGGATCCCCTCGAGGTGCGGACCCGGCGTCACCTCGTTGACCCGGAGGTCCTCGGCGATGAGGAGGTCGCACAGCAGGTCGACCGGCTCGGCGCCGGTCTCGGCCAGGACCTCGCCGATCGTCCAGCCCTCCCAACGCCGATGCTCCGGCCGCCCGAAGTAGCCGAGCCGGATGTCCTGGAGCCCGCCGGGGCCGGCGAACATCGTGCCGCGGGCCCGGAGCTCGTCGCGGATCCTGGCCCGGACGGCGTGGTCGGCGAGGCGTTCCTTCGTCCGGCGCGGGCCGCCTTCCTGGACCCAGATCGGCATGAGGATGAGCAGCCGCGTGCTCGACCACTCGTACGGATAGGCGTCGAACGTGACGTCGAGGCCCTCGGCGCGCGCGTCGTCCACGAGGGCGAGCATCTGCTCGGGCGTCCCGCCGAACGTCGTGCGGTGATAGAAGTGGGTGATGTGGGCCGGCACCTCTCCCCGGCGGCCGATCTCGATCGCCTCCCGGAACGGATCCAGGAACCGGTCGCCGAGCGCGTAGCGGACATGCGTGTGGTAGATCCCGCCCTGGCGGCCGGCCACCCTGGCCAGCGCCGCGAGCTCGGCGGTCGTGGCGTAGGCGCCCGGCGGATAGTCGAGCCCGGAGCTGAGCCCGAACGCCCCCTCCTCCATCGCCTCGCGCAGCATCGCCGCCATCCGGACCTGGGCCCGGTCGTCGGCCGCGACGTCGTCCCAGCCGACCGCAGCGATGCGCAACGGCGAGTTCCCGACGAGGAACGCGATGTTGACGCTGGTCGTTCGGTCGAACCGCGCCAGGTAGCTCGCGACCGTGTCCCAGTCGTACTGCACGGTCTCGTCCGGTCGGCCGTCGAGGCCGCCGTTGAGCTGGACGAAATCGAGGAGGTCCTGGTGGTCCGGGAACGGCGCGTAGGCGTTTCCGTCCACCCCGAT
>DASVIK010000460.1:0-11812 GCA_036382135.1 Candidatus Limnocylindrales bacterium
GATGCCGTCCCAGCCGGCGGCCTCGGCGGCCAGCGAGGCATCGCGGATGACGATCGGGAAGCTGATCGTCCGCTCGATGGACGCCGGATCGCGCCCCACCGCCTCGCAGTGCTCGGCGAGGATCGCGACCTTGCCCGTCACCTCGTCGAGGAAGCCGGCGGCGTTCCAGGCATCCGCCCGCAGGGCGACGGTGCGCAGCGTCTTCTTCGGCCCCGAGCCGCCGACGAGGATCGGCAGGTGGGCCTGGACCGGGCGAGGCTCGCAGAGCGCGTCGCGGATCGTGTAGTGGTCGCCCTCGAAGCTGAACCGCTCCCCGTCGAGGAGCCGGCGCATGATCGCGACGGCCTCGTCGAGCCGGTCGAGGCGCTCGCCGAATCCGGCACCGAAGTCGATGTCGAACGCGTCGTGCTCGCGCTCGAACCAGGCGCCGCCGATGCCGAGCACCGCGCGCCCGTCGCTGATGTGGTCGAGGGTGGTGGCCAGCTTGGCCGTCAGGCCCGGGTCCCGGAAGGTGTTCGCGCCGACCATGAGCCCGACGGTCACGCGCTTCGTGACGGCCGCCACGGCCGCCAGGGAGGTCCAGCCCTCGAAGATCGGCTGCTCCCAGGGTCCCTGGATGGCGAGGAGGTGATCCCATGTCCAGATGCCGTCCCAGCCGGCGGCCTCGGCGGCCAGCGAGGCATCGCGGAACGCGGACCAGGCGCTCGCCTGCGACCAGAATTGCGCGCCGAAGCGCACGCCGCTCACGTCGGCGCTCATGTCCGCGCTCACGCGTGCAGCTTCGGGAGGACGTCCCGCCCGAAGACCTCCATCCAGCGGACCTGGTCGCGGCCGACGTTGTGGAGGTAGACCTGGTTGAAGCCCATGTCGAGGAACTTCTGGATGTACGCCCGATGGTCCTCCGGGTCCGCGCTGATGAGCATCCGGCCCTCGAAATCCTCCGGCCGGACGAGCTTGGCCATCTGCTCGAAGTCGAGCGGGCTGCGGATGTCCTGCTTGGGGAACTTCATCCCTCCGTTCGGCCATTCGACCATGGCGTTGCGCAGCGCTTCCTCGTGCGTGTCTGCCCACGAGAGGTGGAGCTGGAGGATGAACCGGAACTTGTCCGGGTCGTTGCCGGCCTCGCGGCACCCCTCGCGGCACTTCTCGAAGATCATCTCGATCTTGGACTCCGGCGCCCCGACGGTGATGAGCCCGTCGGCGTACATGCCGGTCTTCTTGGCGGTGATCGGCCCGGCGGTCGCGATGAGGATGGGCGGGGGTTCGGCCGGCATCGTCCACAGCCGGGTCGTCTCGAGCTTGAAGTACTTGCCGTCGTGCTTGACGTCCTTGCCGCTGAACAGCTTGCGGATGATCTCGATCGCCTCGAACATCCGGGCGATCCGCTCCGGCGTCTCGGGCCAGTACCCGGCCACGATGTGCTCGTTGAGCGCCTCGCCCGAGCCAAGGCCCAGCCAGTGCCGCCCCGGGTACATGGCCGCGAGCGTCGCCGACGCCTGGGCCACGATGGCCGGGTGCATCCGGAAGCTCGGGCAGGTGACGCCCGGACCGATGTCGCCGGTCGTGCGCCCGGCGATGGCGGTCATCACGTTCCAGACGAATGCCGCCTGGCCCTGCTGGGGGACCCACGGCTGGAAGTGATCGGCGGCCATGACGCCCGAGAAGCCGTGCTGCTCGGCGAGCGCCGAGTACTCGACGACCTCGGTCGGCCCGAACTGCTCGAGCATCGCCGCATACCCGACCTTGGCCTGGGCCATCGCCTACTCTCCGATCTCTGCGTGGACGCGCTCGGGCCGGACGCGGAAGGTGACCCGGCGCTGGCCCTGGAACCGGACGATCGACTCGGCGGCCTCCGCCGGAGGATCGTACGCACGGGCCATCGCGGCGATATCGGCCTGCGCGGTCGTCTGCTCCTCGACGATCTCGACGGTACCGTCGACGGAGACCCAGTCGTGGTCGTGGCTCACAGTGATCGAGACCCTCGGGTCGCGCACGAGGTTCGTCGGCCAGCGCCGTCCGACGAGGCTGTTGAGGACGACCGTCGTGCCGTCGAGGCGGTACCAGGCGAGGACCTGCCACGGCCGTCCGTCAGGGTCGATGGTCGCGACGACGGCATAGCGACCGGGCGTGCGCAGGAACTCGAGCGCCTCGGCCGGGAACGCCGTGGCCGTCGGCGCGGAGACGGGATCGGGCATGGCACGATGGTACGCGAGCATCCGGGGAACCGCCCGTCGACCCGGACCGTCGCGGTCGTCGCGGTCGGCCTGGGCATTGCGAACACTTCACCTCGTTGCACGTCAGACCGCAATCCGGGTCCGCGAGACTCCAGAAGGCGTCCCGAGAGCCCACCCAGAGGTGCCATGTCCCGCCGAGACCGCGTGCGCCAGCGTCCGCGCCCAGCCATCCGCGCCCCATACGACGATCCGACCGCAGGCGGCTCGACCGATTTCGGCCGTCGACCTGCGACCCGGCCCGGCGATCGTGTGCCCGCCGGTCGTGACCGGAGGCCGGCCCCGGCCGATGGTGTTTCGATCGAGGAGCGCCTGGCCCTGGCCATCCTGCCGCTCAGGCTCTTCCTGGGCGGCACGTTCGTGTACGCCGGGCTCGACAAGATCATCGATCCGACGTTCCTGCGATCCGTCGGACCTGGCTCGATCGCCTCGCAGCTCGAGGCCTTCACCCGCGAATCGCCGATCGGGCTGATCGTCCATCTCTTCGGCCAGCCGTTCCCGGTGGCCGTGGGCTGGATGATCGCCCTGGCCGAGATCGCGATCGGGCTCGGGGCGCTGCTCGGTCTCGCCTTCCGCCTGTCCGCATCTGGGGGTGCGGCGCTCTCGTTCCTGTTCTGGCTGACGGCTTCCTGGGCCACGCGCCCGTACTACTACGGGCCCGACCTGCCGTATGCCTTCGCCTGGTTGACCCTTGCCTTCGTGGGCAGCGGCGGGCGGTTCACGCTCGACGGGTACTTCGCGTCTCCCGATGACGGATGGGCCGACACGTTCTCGGCGGCCGGGACGGATCGCCGGCTCTTCCTCCAGGCAGGCGTGCTGGGGGCCGGAGCGATCGCCCTGGCGGCGATCGGCGGCACGCTCGGCGCGGCGGTGTTCCGGCCGGCCACGCGCACCGCGTCGGTCGGCCAGGGCGGGCTCGGGGACGGGACGTCCTCACCCGTTCCCGGCAGTTCCCCCTCGCCCAGCCCGTCGAGCGCCCCCACGGTCGGCCAGAGCGCCGCTCCTCCGCCGTCCGGGACGGTGATCGCCCGGATCTCAGCGATCACGACCCGCCGCCCGGCCACCTTCGTCGACCCGCAGACCGGCGATTCCGGCGTCGTCATCAAGCTGGCCAGCGGGAGTTTCGTCGCCTACGACGCGACCTGCACCCACGCCGGCTGCACCGTGCAGTTCGATCCGTCGTCGAGCCTGCTCATCTGTCCCTGCCACGGGGCGACCTTCGATCCGTCGCACGACGCACAGGTCCTGGGCGGGCCGACCGGCACGCCGCTCACCCGCCTGCCGATCAAGGTCGACCCAGCGACCGGCAAGGTCTACCTCCAGGGATAGGGCGCGCTCGATCGCCGGTCGAGCGACCCGAAGTCAGGCGCTGGCCCCGATCTTGGCGACGCGTGGGGCCACTCCGGCCCGCTTCTTCCGCGCTTCCTCGTGGTCGTGCGCGTGGGCGGCCATCGAGCCACCCGGCAGCAGGCTGGCAAGCGGGCGCGGCGCGGCCGGCTCGGGCGACGGCTTGCCGAGCAGATAGCCCTGGCCGTAGGTGACGCCCAGCGACCGCAGCATCACGAGCTCGCGCCGGGTCTCGATCCCTTCCGCGACGAGCTCGGCGCCGATCCGCCGGCCGAACGAGACGAACGCCTCCACGAGCGCCTGCTTGGCGTCGCCGCGCTTGTCGCCGATGCCGCGGATGATCTCGCGGTCGATCTTGATGATCGAGGGCCGCAGCGCCGCGATGAGGGTAAAACTGGCATAGCCGGCGCCGGCGTCGTCGACGGCGAATCCGAATCCGAGCCGGCGCATCTCCTTGACGTGCTTCGCCAGGCCCGTCGCGTCGGGGATATTCATCTGCTCGGTGCACTCGATCGTGATCTGGCGGCGGGTCAGGCCGTGATTCGCGACGGATTCGGCAAAGGCCGCGACCGAGAAGCCCGGGCTCAGCAGGCTGGCCGGCGTGAAGTTGATCGCGTAGCGGCGCCGCCGGTCCGCCGGTGCCGGGCGGGCCTCGTCGAGGACCTCGATCCGGTCGAGGATCCGGGACACGATGAACTCGTCGAACTCGACCGCCCGGTTGGTCGCGATGGCCATCTCGACGAGCTGGGCGATCGATCCTGGGAGCCTCGTCATGTCGGGCCGGAAGAGGCACTCCCACTCGTGGACGTGCCCGGTCTGGAGGTCGACGATGGGCTGGAACACCACGCTGTGATGGAGGTGGAAGAAGAGGTCCAGCACCTTGCGGTGGGCCACCTCGACCGACTGCCCCATGCCCACCCGCTCGGCGATGCCGGACTGCTGGACGGCCGACGCCAGCGCCACGAGATACCGGTCGCTCTCGGCGATCGAGGCGTCGACCTGGACGAGGCCGTATTCGGGCGCCTTGGCGTCGCGCGCGATCTCGACCGCACGGGCCTCGGTGAGCTCTGTGGCCGGGGCGATGAGACAGGTTCCCGACTCGAGTTCGAGGAGTCGGCCGCCGGGCATGAGCTGGGCGAGCCGGTTCACGAATCGGATGTCCCGGGACCAGAGCAGCGACTCTTCGGGTCTTCTGGGAGGAGTGAAGAAGCGCATGTTCTCGGGCGTATCTGGGGGTGGTGATACGCATCATGCGCGGCCCCGTACGCGCTGCGCCTGGGTCGACGGTCCCGGTCCTGGATAGGACCATCGTACTGGCCCCTCGTGGGCCGGCCGGTCAGGCGATCCGTTCGCCCGCCGGCACCGGGACGTCGAGCCGATTCTCGGGCGGGGCGAGGGGGCACGCCCACTGCGGATCGAAGGCGCACGACGGCTGGTAGCTGAAGTTGAAATCGCACACGAGGGTCCGGCGCAGGCGGTCTCCCCCGAGGTCGGCACTCTTCGCGGCGTCGAGGAGGTAGCGGCCGGCGCCGTACGTCTCGGTCCCGTTCGTCGCGTCGCGGAACGGGACGAACAGGCCCCCGGCATAGCCCTCCATCCAGTACAGGGCGAGGCGGCGGGTGCCTTCCGGGAACGGGACGTCGAGCCAGCCGATCCCGCGGAACGCCATCGAGCCGCCGCCGCTCGTCGGCAGGGCCAGCGCCAGCCCGCCACCCGGCGAGGCGTCGTCCGCCGGCGGCTCGTCCGGCTGCACCTCCAGCTCGAACGCCAGCCTCGAGTCGTAGCCCCAGTAACGGCCCCGGAACGATGCCCGATCCGCGGGCAGGATCGGCGAACTCGGGTGTTCGCGGAACAGCTCCTCCCGCTCGGCGCGCCAGAGCTGCCACGCCGCGATCGGGTCGTCCGGATAGAGGAATCGGACGTCGGCGTAGATGCGCGCCACCCGGCGCCGCCAATCGGCCAGCTCGAGCTCCGTGCCCGTGAGGTCGTTCATGGCGCGCATCGTAGACGAGGGGCGTGCGCGCGGGCGACGGGGAGTGCCGGCGGGCCCCCGGGCGCGCGTGCGTCGCACGTGCCATGCGACCAGGATCCGGGGCTCAAGACGGTCGTTTCGCACGTCCGGCGCAAAGAACGCGGCAGATCCGGTGGAACCGTGCCCCGGGCGTGCAGGACGAACGGATCTGCCGCGCCGCACCGGTCGTCTTGCACGCGGGTTGCACAGCATCGCCTGGGCGGTCCGGGGGCCACGGCCGCGGCACCTGGCGCGGACGGCCGGCGAGCGCGCGCGGTAGCATCGGCCCTCACCCACCACAGGAGGCCGGCAGCGGATGACGGACAGGGCGGAGATCGGCGTCTTCGGGGGCTCGGGCTTCTACTCGCTCCTCGAGGACGTGCGCGAGGTCAAGGTCGACACGCCCTACGGCCCCCCGTCCGACAGCGTCTTCCTCGCCGACGTCGCCGGACGCAAGGTCGCCTTCCTGCCGCGCCACGGCCGGCGGCACACGCTCCCGCCACATCGCGTGCCCTACCGTGCGAACGTGTGGGCGATGCGCTCGCTCGGGGTGAAGGCCGTCATCAGCCCTTGTGCGGCGGGCTCGCTGCAGGCCCACGTCAAGCCGGGCGATTTCGTCGTGTGCGACCAGTTCGTCGACCGCACCTCGGGGCGCGAGCAGACGTTCTTCGACGGCCCGATCGTGACCCACGTGAGCAGCGCCGAGATCTACGACCCGGAGCTGCGTCGCATCGCGATCGCGGCCACGCGCGCGAACGACATCCCGGTCCACGAGCACGGGACGGTGGTGGTCATCCAGGGCCCGCGCTTCTCGACCAAGTCCGAGAGCCGCTGGTTCAGCGACGCCGGCTGGGAGGTCATCAACATGACCCAGTTCCCGGAGGCCTACCTGTGCCGCGAGCTGGGGATGGCCGTGGTCAACATCAGCCTCATCACCGACTACGACGCCGGCGTGATCGAGGGGACCGAGGCGGTCAACGCGATGAGCGTCCTCGAGGTATTCGAGCTCAACGCGGCGCGCATCCGCAAGGTCGTGCTCGACATGATCGGCGCGTTCCCCGCCGACCTCGACGGGCTGGGCGCGGCTGAGGCGCTGCGTTACACACGCGGCGACGGCCACGCCGCCTCTGCCGAGGACATCCGCCTGTTCGAGACGAGTCTCTGATGGGCGAGCGCCTGCCGATCGGGGTCAGCATCCGGACCATCCGCTCCGAGCCGCGCTGGTGGCTCGAAAGCGCCCGCCGCCTGGACGAGGCGGGCTATGCCGGCGTCTGGGCCTGGGACCACTTCATGGGGCGCGGCGACAAGACGGTGCCGGTCGTCGAGTCCTGGACGATCCTCTCGGCGGCTGCCGCGGCCACATCCCGGGTCACCGTGGCCCCGTTCGTCGCCAACGTGATGAATCGCCACCCGGCCGTCCTGGCCCGGATGGCCTCCACCCTCCAGATCGTGAGCGGTGGCCGGCTCATCCTCGGCATCGGCATCGGCGGCCACCCCGACGAGCACACCGCGCTCGGCATCCCCTTCCCGGAGATCCCGGAGCGGGTCGCCCGGCTCGAGGAGGCCGTCGCCGTCATCCGGGCGCTGTGGACGGGCGGCCCCGTCACACGGCCCTCGCCGTTCTACCCGCTCGTCGAGGCCTACGCGCGGCCGATCCCGGATCCGGCCCCCCGCATCGTCATCGGCGGCGAGACGCCGGCCGGCGCCCGACTCGCCGCGCGGATCGGCGACGGCTGGAACACCTTCGACGACAAGTTCGAGGCCCAGTACCCCATCTACCTCGAGGCCCTGGCCGCCGCGGGACGCGCTCGCGAGGACCAGCTGGTCCTCGTCGGGTCGCAGGGCGAGTGGCTCGACGACGGCCGCCTCGCCGGGTCCGACTGGATCGTCGACCCGCGGGCGACCTGGCAGCGCTGGCACGAGGCCGGTGCGGATGGTGCGATCGTGACCGCGAAGGCGGACGCGGACATCGACGCGCTCGTCGACGCGGTCGAGCGCTGGTGAGGCCGAGCGCGCCTCGCTGAGCGGGCCTCGCGACCCTCGGCGACCATCCGTGGCACCATCCACGAGCCGATGACCGCCGCCGACCCGACCGTCCCCGAGCCGACCCACGCCTGCGTCCGCTGCGGCCGCCCCGTCGTCATGACGGTCGGGATGTGCGAGCGGTGCAACCCTCTTGGCTTGGCCGATCCGGCCGCGTCGCAGGTCCACGGAACGGTGTTCCTCGCGATCGCCATCGGGGTCGTCGCCCTGGCCGTCCTCGCCCGGCTCATGCTGAGCGGGATCGGGCCGTTCCAGGCCACCGTCTCGGCCGTCGCCCCCACGACCGCCGGCCTGAACGTCACCCTCTCCGTCACGAACCAGGGCAGCCGAGCGGGCAGCTCGACCTGTCGTGTCCACAACGGGGCCGCGCTCATGAACGACGATGCGGCCTACTTCCTGTCGCCGCAGATCGAGCCGGGTGCGACGGCGACCTTCACCCGGGAGACGAGCGCGCTCGGCAGCGCGACCGTGCCCGGGCTCATCGTCGAGTGCTCGACGCCGTGAGGCGACCGGCGCGTCGCCGCCGCCGCGGTCGCGGGTGAGCGCCGCCTGGGCAGCGGACCTCGCGTTCGCGATCGACATCGGGGCGCGGGCCGGCGCCGTCCTGATGGACCACTACGAGCGCCTCGAGCGGATCCACCACAAGAGCGCCAAGGACGTGGTCACCGAGGCCGACCATCTCTCGGAGCGCCTCATCCTGGCGGCGGTCCGCGAGCACTCACCCGGCGACGGGATGCTCGCCGAGGAATCGGGCGGCCACGCGACCGGCAGCGGGGCGTCGGCGACCGACAAGCACGGTCGGGTCTGGGTCATCGACCCGCTCGACGGCACCGTCAATTACGCGAACGGGATCCCGTTCTTCTGCGTGTCCATCGGCCTGGTCGTCGACGGCCGGCCGGTGGTCGGCATCGTCCACGACCCGTGCCGCGGCGAGACGTACGCGGCCGCCGTCGACGGCCCGCCGCTCCTCGTCGATCGGGCCAGCCCGGACGGTCGCGTGATTATCGCCTCGGAGAAGGAGAAGCTCTCCGATTTCGTCGTCTCGATGGCACTCGGCGGGCGAGCCGTCGCGACGCGGGCCCGGGCCGTCCGCAAGGTCGTCCGCATCAGCCGCTCGATGGGCGCGGCGGCGCTCGCCCTCGCCTATGTCGCGAACGGCCGGTTCGACGCGTTCATCCAGTCGAGCGGGTTGTCCACGTGGGATATCGCGGCGGGCGGCCTGATCGCGGAGCGGGCGGGCGCGGCGGTCACGGACATGACCGGCGGACCATGGTTCGATCTCGGTCAGCGGAGCAGCACGATCGGCCTCTTCGCCGCCCCGGTGGCCCACCACGCGGCGCTGCTCGCCCTGGTCCGGGGCGGCTGACCCGCCGCGCCGGGTCGCCTCAGGCGCTCGCCCTCCAGCGATGCGGCCGGCTGCGCTGCCGTGCCAGGCCGAGCTCGTCGCACAGGGCCTCCCAGGCGGTCCGGTCGGCACCCTCCCAGCGCAACTCCTCGACGGACCGCTCCGCGAGCGGCGCATCGAGGCGTAGCCGGGCCAGCGTCCGGTACAGCTCCACCTCGGCCCGACGCTCCGCCAGCGCCGCCCCGAGCGTGACCGCGCCGCGGAGTCCGGGCACGTCCCAGGCAGACGGTCGCGCCGGGATCGCGTCGAGCGAGCCCCAGCGGGCGAGCACCGTCGCCGCCGACTTCGCGCCCCAGCCCGGGATACCCGGATAGCCGTCGGCCGGATCCCCGACGAGCGCGAGGTAGTCCGGGATCGACGACGGCGCGACGCCCCATTTGGCCCGCACGCCGGCGTCGTCGTACGTCAGGTCGCGCCGCCGGTCCCAGAGGACGACGCGGTCGTCGCGCACGCACTGGGCGAGGTCCTTGTCGACCGAGCAGATGATCACGCGATCGACGCCCGGCGCATCGACCCAGCGGTCGGCCGCGGTCGCGAGGGCGTCGTCGGCCTCCAGCTCGACCATCGGCCAGAGGACCAGGCCGAGCGCCTCGATGGCCTGCTCGGCCACGGGGAACTGGGCGAGCAGCTCCGGCGGCATGCCGGCCTCGGTCTTGTAGCCCGGATAGAGGTCGTTGCGGAACGAGCGGATGACGCGGTCCGTGGCGCAGCCGACGTGGGTCGCGCCCTGGTCGCGCAGCAGGTAGAGCAGCTGGTCAACGAGCCCGGAGACGCCGGACAGGGGCCGGCCCCCGCGCCCCAGAACCGGCGGCCGCGGAGCGAAATGCGCCCGGAACAGCTCGTAGGTCGCGTCGACGAGGTGGACCTGCATGCCGCCGTCCGCTCGGCTCAGGCGCCCGGGTCGGCGACGAGCTCGCCGGCCACGAGATCCACCCCGGCGGCCGCCATCGTGTCCAGGGCCCGTTGCCCGTCGCCCGGAGCGAGGTCCACCGCGCGGATCCCATCCACCAGGACCGCCGTCGCGAAGCCGAGCTCGACCGCGTCGAGCGCCGTCGCCTGCACGCAGTAGTCGGTCGCCAGGCCGCACACGATCACCCGCTTGATGACCGACGCGCGGAGCAGCCCGGCGAGCTCGGTCGGTGCCGTGGCCCCGGATGCCGGGTCGCGCACGGTGAAGCCCGAATAGCCGTCCTCGCCCGACGTGCCCTTGAGCACGACCGGGCCATCGACCACCAGGTCCGGGTGGAAGGCCGCGCCCCAGCCATCGGCCACGCAATGGACGGGCCAGATGCCGCCATCCTGGGCGAAGTGGGGCGTGTGCGCCGGGTGCCAGTCGGCCGTATAGGCGACGAGCCCGCCGGCGGCCCGGACGGCGGCCGCGGCGGCATTGGCGGCGCGCACGACCTCGGCCGCCCCGGTGACGGCGAGCGAGCCGGCCGGGTCCGCGAAATCGTTCTGGACGTCGACGACGACGAGCGCGGTGGACCGATCGAGGGGGCGCACGGACAGAGGCTACCGCACCGCGACCCGCCGCCCGAGCCAGGCTTACAGCGCGTCCGCCGCGCATCCGGGAGGCGCCGTCGCCGTCACCCGCTCCGCCACCTCGACGCAACCGGAGCGTCACCGACGTGGCCGGCGCGGATGGGCTACGCTCCCGCCATGCCCTTCGCCCCCGCCGAATTGGCCCTCCTCAGCGAGGCTGTGGAGATCGAGATCGAGACCCGCGCGGCCGCGGACGCGCCCCTCCACCGGACCATCATCTGGGTCGTCACGGACGGGCCGGACGCCTTCGTCCGGAGCGTTCGTGGGAGCATGGCCCGCTGGTACCGCGAGGCGGTCGCCCATCCCGGGGTCGTCGTGCACGCCGCCGGCCGGTCCCTGCGGGCACGCGCCGTACCCGCTCCGGAAGCGGACGCGGTGGCCCGGACGAGCGCCGCGCTGGAGCGCAAGTACACCGGCGCGGACGGCCTGGCCGAGATGCTCGTGCCGGACACCTTCCCCACGACGATGCGGCTCGAGCCCGTCTGAGCCACCGGAGCGTCCCGAGATGTACTTCGACGAATTCAAGCAACAGCTGCCCGACCTCGACCCCGTGGAGACCGAGGACTGGCTGACCTCGCTCGACCAGGTCGTGCGCGACGAGGGCGAGAACCGGGCCCGCTACCTCATGTTCAAGCTCCTCAAGCGGGCGCGCCAGCTGCGGGTCGGGTTGCCGCCGCTGACCCAGACCCGCTACATCAATACGATCAGCCCGGAGCAGGAGCCGTTCTTCCCGGGCGACGAGGGGATCGAGCACCGGATCCGGCGGATCGTCCGCTGGAACGCCGCCGCGATGGTCCTCCGGGCGAACACCAGGTACCCGGGGATCGGCGGTCACCTCGCGACGTACGCCTCGGCCGCGAGCCTCTACGAAGTCGGCTTCAACCACTTCTTCCGGGGCAAGGACGACACCCCCGGCGACCAGATCTTCTACCAGGGTCACGCGGCGCCCGGGATGTACGCCCGGGCGTTCCTCGAGGGCCGCCTGAGCGAGGACCAGCTCGACCGGTTCCGGCGCGAGGTCGGCGGCGACGGCGGGCTCTCGTCGTATCCGCACCCGCGCCTCATGCCGGACTTCTGGGAATTCCCGACGGTGAGCATGGGCATCGGCCCGCTCAGCGCGATCTACCAGGCCCGGTTCAACCGCTACCTCCACAACCGGCGCCTGGCCGATACGAGCACGCAGCGGGTCTGGGCGTTCCTTGGCGACGGCGAGATGGACGAGCCCGAAGCGCT
>DASVIK010000461.1:0-2579 GCA_036382135.1 Candidatus Limnocylindrales bacterium
GTCCAGGGCGACGTCGAGGACGAGAAGATCACGCTGCCGGCCGACGTGGGCGCGCACCGCCTGCGCTACCACCTGAAAGCGACGGCGACGCTCTCCACGGTCGCCACGCTGTACATCCTGACCAAGGGCACGAAGACGTACGCCGTGACCATGAGCGCCGTCGAGAGCCAGGTGACCGGCCTCGAGGACACCTTCTCCTCGATCGCGACGTCGCTGGTGTTCGCGCCGTAGGTCGGCGCCCCCTGGCCGCCTGAGGCGGCCGCGGGTTCAGGACGGCGATGGGGAGAGGGCGTCGATGGCGGCCCGCAGGTCGAGCCGGCCCTCGTACAGCGCTCGACCGACGATCGCACCCGCGCAGCCCAGGTCCCGGACGGCGAGGATGTCCTCGATCGAGGCGATCCCACCCGAGGCGACGATCGCGCCGCCCCCCGCCGCCACGAGTCGCCCAAGGAGATCGAGGTCGGGTCCGCCGAGCCCGCCGTCCCGGACGATGGACGTCACGACGAACTGCTCGATCCCGGCCGCCGCGAGCTCCTCCAGCGCCTCGCGGACCGGCCGGCCGGGGGCGCCCTCGAGCCAGCCGTCGCCCACCGCGAGCCCGTCCCGCACGTCCAGCGCCACCGCGATCCGATCGGGCCCGTAGCTGGCGACGAGCCGCCGGATGAACTCCGTGTCGGCGAGGGCTGCCGTCCCGATGACGACCCGCGACGCGCCGGCGTCGAGGGTCGCGGCGACAGCCGCCTCGGTGCGCAGGCCGCCACCCACCTGGCATCGCAGCCGCCCGGCCGTGCCCTGCACGATGGCCTCCACGACGTCCGTCTGGCGCGGCAGGCCGCGGGCGCCGTCGAGGTCGACGACGTGCAGCCAGGCCGCCCCGGCGACCGCGAAGTCGTCGGCCGTTGCGACCGGATCGGTCGGGTACGCCGTCTCCCGGCCGAAGTCGCCCTGCACCAGGCGGACGACGCGCCCGCCCCGCAGGTCGATGGCGGGGAGCACCTGGAACCCCATCGGTTGACGCGCCTCCGTCGTCCTGCTAGCGTATTAGCACGCTACTACGTTACCACGCTGACAGAGCACCCAGCAAGGAGCGGCCGATGGCCGGCGAGACCTGGCAGACGGACGACACGCGGGCCCTGTTCGACGCGATCCTCGATCTCGATGACGTCGACGAGGCGGAGCGCTTCTTCCGCGACCTGTGCACGATGGGCGAGCTCCATGACATGGCCCAGCGCTGGGCGGTCGCCCGCATGCTCGACGAGGGGCTCCACTACGCGGACATCTCGCGGCGCAGCGGGGCGAGCACGGCGACGATCACCCGGATCGCCTCGTGGCTCAACCACGGTGAGGGCGGGTACCGGGCGGCCCTCGATCGCCTGACGGCGGGAAAACGCGGCAAGGGACGCGGCGGGAAGGCGAAGGCCAAGGCGGCCGCCAGATCGCGCCGGGCGAGCACATGAGGGATCGTCTCCGGCTCGCAGTGCCCAACAAGGGCCGCCTCGTCGAGCCCACGCTCGCCCTGCTGCACGACGCCGGCCTCGTGTTCGAGGAGCACGACCGGAGTCTCGTGGCGCGCGTCCAGAACCTGCCGATCGACATCCTGTTCGTGCGCACGAACGACGTGATCGAGTTCGTGGGTGACGACGTGGCGGATCTGGGGATCACCGGCCAGGACCTCCTGGCGGAGACGCGCGCCGAGCTGCCGGTCCTCCGGCCGCTCGGCTACGGGCGCTGTCGCCTCGCCGCCGCCGTACCGGCCGACGCATCCATCCAGGCCATCGCCGACCTCGCCGGCCTGCGGGTCGCCACCGCCCACCCGGAGGTGACCCGCCGGTTCTTCGCCGAGCGGGCCATCGCCGTCGACGTCATCACCCTCTCGGGGGCCGTCGAGGTCGCGCCCCGGCTCGGACTCGCGGAGGCCATCGTCGACCTCGTGTCGACCGGCTCGACGCTGGCCATGAATGGCCTGCGCGCCATCGGCGACGTCCTGCCGTCGGAGGCGATCCTCATCGGCAGTCCGGGGGCGCTCCGGGACCGGCCGGACGAGATCGCGGCGATCGACACGATGCTCGCGTCGGTCATCGCCGCCCGCGGCCGCAAGTACCTGATGATGAACGCCCCGAGCGGGCGTCTCGCGGAGCTCGAGGCGATCCTGCCGGGCCTCGACAGCCCCTCGGTCATCCCGCTCGCTCACGCCGGGATGATCGCGATCCACGCGGTCGTCGACGCCGATGCCGTCTGGTCCCTGCTCCCCCGTCTCCGGGCGAGCGGGGCGTCGGGGATCCTCGTCCTGCCGATCGAGAAGATCGTAGCATGAGCGCCCAGGCCGAGCCAGCCACCCCCCTCATCCGGCTCGCCCGGCTGGACCTGGCGGAGGTCGCGACCGACCCGGCCGTGGCGGCCCGTCGCGAGCGCCTCGTGCGCCGGGGAGCGGTCGCCGAGCCCCGGATCCGTGATGGGGCACGGCGGATCCTAGCCGAGATCCGGTCGGGCGGTGACGCGGCGGTCAGGGCCGCCAACGTGCGCTACGGCGGGGGCCTCGCCGACGGCCGGCTCGTGCTGGACCGCGCCGAGATGACGGC
>DASVIK010000462.1:0-13563 GCA_036382135.1 Candidatus Limnocylindrales bacterium
CTCTTCGGGCGGTCCAAGGAACCGGTCCGGGCCTGACCGTCACGCGGCCGATCGCCGGCCGCGGCTCGATGACTTCAGCCGCCTCGCCGTGCCGCGTCTCGGCGCGTCCGCCTCGCCTCGCGCGGCGCGCGGCCGGCCCGCTCAGTCCTCCGCGAGCCTGTTCCCGTGCGTTGGCCGCGGGGGGGCCGGCAGCGCCTTCCCGGTCCCCTTGTCGACCTGCTCGATGCCGCGCAGGTAGAAGCGATTGACGAGGACCACGTCGACCTCGCCCTCACCCAGGCGCTGGTCGCCCAGAAAGGCCGCCGCGTCGACGACCGGGACGAACATGTCGGTCCCGCGATCGAGGAGCCGGTCGGGCTCCGTCCCGGCGAACATGTAGACGGTCCCGGTGATCCGGAAGGGCGGCGCCTCGAGCACGCAGTCGTACGGCACCTTGTGGATCTTGTGGGCGGCCTTCTCGGCCTCCGACAGGGGCGGCAGCGTCCCCTCCCCCGCCAGTACCACGATGAGATCGTACGGGTCCACGCTCTTGAGGCCCGGCACCGGGGTGAACGGACCCGAGCCGTCGACCGGCGCCCACGACACGTCGGCGATGGCGATCGCCTCGCGGCGGTTGAGCGCGTCCGAGAGCCGGCCGTCGATGTGCATGACGCCCATGAGTCGCCATTCCTCGGTCAGGCCGTCGAACGCGACGCCGCCGCTCTTCCGGGCCGAGTCGATGACCGCCGGTGTCGGGTCGACGGCGTGGTCCGCCACGGCCGGCGAGGGTGCCTTCTTGCGCAGGAAGTTGAAGGGCACCGATCAGTCCTCGGCCTTGCCGGAGTTCTCGCGGATGGAGTCGACGACGTTGGCGTCGGCCAGGGTCGTGGTGTCGCCCAGCGGCCGCCCCTCGGCGATGTCGCGGAGCAGGCGGCGCATGATCTTGCCCGACCGGGTCTTCGGCAGGTCCGGCGTGAACAGCAGGAACTTGGGTCGCGCGATCGGCCCGATGACGTGGGCGACGTGCTCGCGCAGCTGGAGCGCCAATGCGTCGGACGGTACCTGGTCCGCGCGGAGCGTCACGAACGCGAAGATCGCCTGCCCCGACACGGGATCGTTCTTGCCGACGACCGCCGCCTCCGCCACTGAGCTGTGGTCGACGAGGGCCGACTCGACCTCGATCGTGCTGAGTCGGTGGCCGGCCACGTTCATGACGTCGTCGACGCGCCCGAGCAGCCAGTAGTAGCCGTCGGCGTCGCGCTTGGCGCCGTCGCCCGCGAAGTACATCCCGGGGAAGCGGCTCCAGTACGTCTCCTTGTAACGCGCCGGGTCGCCGTAGATGCCGCGGAGCATCGCCGGCCACGGTCGCTTGAGGACGAGGTAGCCGCCGCCGCCCAGCGGAACGGAGTTGCCGTCGCCATCCACGACGTCGGCGGCGATGCCGGGGAACGGGAACGTCGCGCTACCGGGCTTGGTCGTCGTGACCCCGGGCATCGGCGTGATGAGGATCTGTCCGGTCTCGGTCTGCCACCAGGTGTCCACGATCGGCGCCTGCCCGCCGCCGATGTGCTCGTGATACCACAGCCACGCCTCGGGGTTGATCGGCTCGCCCACGGAGCCGAGCACGCGCAGGGTCGAGAGGTCGTGCTTGGCCGGATACGCCTCGCCCTGCTTCATGAAGGCCCGGATGGCCGTCGGCGCGCAGTAGAGGACCGACACCTTGTAGTCCTCGACGATCTGCCACCAGCGATCCCAGTCGGGCGTGTCTGGCGAACCCTCGTACATGATCCCGGTCGTCGCGTTGGCCAGGGGTCCGTACACGATGTAGCTGTGGCCGGTCACCCAGCCGATGTCGGCCGCGCACCAGTACACGTCGTCGGGCTTGATGTCGAAGATCATCTCGTGGGAGTAGCTCGTACCCACGAGATAGCCCGCCGTCGTGTGCATGATGCCCTTGGGCTTGGCGGTCGTCCCCGAGGTGTACAGCAGGTAGAGCATGTGCTCGGAGTCGACCGGCACGGGCGGGCAGTGGTCGCTCTGCCGCTCCACGACGTCGTGCCACCAGAGGTCGCGGCCTTCGAGCATGTAGACCGGCTCGCCGATCCGGCGCACGACGATCGCATGCTCGATCGACGGCGTCTGCACCATCGCGTCGTCGGCGTGGCCCTTGAGATGGACCGGCTTGCCGCGCCGCCAGCCGCCGTCCGCGGTGATGAGCACCTTCGCCTGGGCGTCGTTGATGCGGCCGGCGAGCGCCTCGGCGGAGAAGCCACCGAAGACGACGGTGTGGGGCGCGCCCAGGCGGGCACAGGCGAGCATCGCGATCGGCAGCTCCGGGATCATCGGCATGTAGATGGCGACGACATCGCCCTTCTGGACGCCGAGCTCCTTCAGCGCGTTGGCGGCCTTCTGGACCTCGCGATGCAGGTCGGCGTACGTGATCGTGCGGGTGTCGCCCGGCTCGCCGACCCAGTGATAGGCGACCTTGGCGCCCAGGCCCCGCTCCACGTGCCGGTCTACGCAGTTGTAGGCGATGTTGAGCTCGCCCCCGCCGAACCACTTGGCGAACGGCAGGTCCCACTCGAGCGTCTTGTCGAACCGGGTGAACCAGCTCACGCGGTCGCGGGCGATGCGGGCCCAGAAGCCCTCGTAGTCGCGGTCCGCCTCTTCATACAGTTCGCGCTGGGCATTGGCCTGGGCCGCGAAGGCCGGGGACGGCGGGAACGTGCGGCCCTCGGCCAGGAGGGGCATCGCCTCGATCTCGGGCCTCGGCGGGGACGGCTCAACGCTCACGGACAACTCCTGCCTGCATCCGCTGCATTCTACGCGGGCGCGGTGCGGGGGCGTCTCAGCCCGGTCCCGACGCGCACGGGTCCCCACTACTCGAGGGGCGCCCCCGCGTCGCCGGGCGGCGGGACGGCATGCGGGGCCGGATCGGGCTTCGTGCCGTCCTCCTGGGGTGAGGTTCCGGGGGTCCCGGGAGCGCCGGCTCCGGTCACGGCGCCGACGGCGCCGGTCGGGTCTGTCGCCAGGACGACCCGCTGCGGCCGGGGGATCTCGATGCCGTGCTCCCGGAAGGCCGCGAGCAGCCGCTTGCGGAACTCGCCGGGCGCGGCCCAGCGCTCCTCCGCCCGGACCGCGCCGAAGACCTTCAGGGTCACGCCGTAGTCGCCGAGGGCCTCGACGCGCACGACGTGGGGCGGCTCGAGCACACGATCCTGCCAGTCCGGGTCGGCGGCCATCGCCCGGCCAACGTCGTCGACGACCCCCGTCGCCCGATCGATGTCGGTCCCGTAGGCGACGCTCACGTTCTCGTTGATCTGCGCCCAGACCCGGGTCAGGTTGGACGCGACGCCGATCTCGCCGTTGGGTACGGAATGGACGACCCCGTCAGCATCGCGCAGGGTGGTCCGGCGGAGGGTGAAGTCCTCGACCGTGCCGCTCACGCCGGCGATCCGGACGACGTCGCCCTTGGCGAACTGGTTCTCGACGAGGATGAGCACGCCGTTGAAGTAGTCCTTGACGAGGCTCTGGGCGCCGAAGCCGACCGCGATGCCGACGATGCCGAGACCGGCCACGGCCGGCCCGATGTCCACGGTGAACTTGCCGAGCACCATGATCACCGCGATCGTCGCGACGAGCACCCGGAGGAGGCTGATCGCGAGCGAGGAGACGGTGTCGATTCGGCGCTCGACCTCGACCGCGCTCAGCTCGCGGGCCGTGCCCTCGGCGGCCTCCCGGTCGATGAGCCGCCGGATGAGCCGGTCGAGGAACCGCTGGGCGAGGGCGAGGAAGATCCACGAGAAGGCGACGATGACGAGGATCGGCACGGCCGTGCCTGCCACGAACCGCCCGATGTCGGGCCAGGGCGCCTTGTCGAAGTCGGGCATGGCGCTAGCCTAGCCGCGGCGCCGTGGTCCGGCGCGGTCGTTCCGCGGCGCCGTCGCCGGCCGCGGGAGTCCGCCGTCAGGCGGCGGCGCCGCCGAGGCGGACGGAGATGGCCGAGGCCGCCTCGCGCGCCTATGCGGCGAGCTCGGGGATGCGACGGGGCGTGCGCCGGAAGCCGGGACCCCAGATGTCCACGGCCGCGATGACCGCGCCGCGCGCGTCGTGGACCGGCGCCGAGACGGCGTTGAGGCCCATCTCGTACTCGCCGAGGGCGGTGGCGTAGCCGCGCCGGCGGATGCGGGCCATCTCCTCGAGGAGGGGCTCGAGCTCGGTGATCGTCCGCTCCGTATGAGCGACGAGGCCCTTGCGGACGATGCGGAGGACCTCCCGCTCAGCCATCGAGGACAGGAGCACCTTGCCGCTCGCGACACAGTGGAGCGGCGTGGAGCGCCCGGTCCAGTCACCCACCGCGATGAGGTTCGGGCCGTCGGCCTGGGCGACGGTCAGGCAGGTGTCCCCATCGAGGATCCCCAGGCTCACGGTCTCGCGGGTCAGGCGAGCGAGTCGCTCGAGTTCGGCCATGGCGATGCCCCGCAGGTCGAGGGTCCGCTCGGCACGCTCCGCGAGGCGGATGACGACGAGGCCGAGCCGGTACTTGCCGGATTCGTCGTCCTGCTCCACGAGCCCGCGACGCTGGAGCGTCGCCAGGAGCCGCGATGCCGTCGACTTGTGCAGTCCGAGGCGCCGGGCGAGCTCGGTCACCCCGGCCTCCCCGGCGCAGTCGCCGAGAGCGAGAAGCAGGGCTGCCGCCCGGTCGACCGAGCGGACCGCGTTGCCATCGAGGACCATCGAACCTTCCTTGTCCATCCCCTCGGGGGTCAACCGCCGGCCTGGTGGGCCATGGCGCCCTCGGCGGCGCTCAACGTGTGGTGACCAAGCGCCACCCGCTCCTCGAGCGCGGCGTCGAGGGCGCCCTCGAACGCGCTGAGCGCGCGGTCCACGAGATCGCCCTGGACGTGCGCCTCGCACACGAACCAGGGCTCGCGGCTGTCCGGCTCGGGCATCGCGCCGCGGGGCTGCATGGCGACGGCGATCGCGTCGTACAGCTCGTGGTCGGTGTTCGCCCAGTCGCGGTACTCGGTCGGCACGGTCTCGGAGAAGACGATGCCGAACATCGACGGATGGCCGGTGAACGAGAAGGCGAGGCCGCGTGCCTCGAGCATCGAGCGGATCCCGGCCTGGAGCCGGAGGCCGGTCGACGTGACTGTCTCGAGGGCGTCCGTGTCGCGGATGATCTCGAGGGTCTTGACCGCAGCCGCCGCGGCCACGCGGTTCCCGGCGTACGTGCCGCCGTGGCTCACCGCGCTCGGGAGCACGCTCATGATCTCGCGACGCCCGCCGAAGGCGGCCACCGGATATCCGTTGCCCATCGCCTTGGCATAGGTTGCCAGGTC
Source organism: Candidatus Limnocylindrales bacterium (assembly GCA_036382135.1). Classification (GTDB taxonomy): domain Bacteria; phylum Chloroflexota; class Limnocylindria; order Limnocylindrales; family CSP1-4; genus C-114. The sequence continues at coordinate 5,322 of DASVIK010000462.1, forward strand.
GGGCCGGATGCCGAAGTACTCGGCCGCCCCGCCCCGCCCGAACCGGAAACCCGTCTTGACCTCGTCGAAGATGAGCAGGATCCCGAATTCCTCGGTGAGCGCCCGCATCGCGGCGTGGAAGCCGGGCTGGGGCAGGATCCCCTGGGCATTGCCGAGGACGGGCTCGACGATGATGGCTGCGATCTCATCGCCCTGGCGCTCGAAGAGGCGGCGCAGGAAGTCGATGTTGTTGTAGCGGGCGGGGATGATCGTCTCGGCCACCGCCGCCGGGATGCCCCGGCCCCAGGCGAGGTGGACCGGGTTGTCCGCGTCGCCCAGCTCGGACATGTCGTCGGGCGCCACGCTGATGAGCGCGTAATCGTGGACCCCGTGGTACTGGCCCTCGAACTTCACGATCTTCTCGCGGCCGGTGTAGCCGCGGGCGATGCGCATCGCGTGCATCGTCGCCTCGGTGCCGGAGACCGTGAGGCGGGCCTGCTCGACCCAGCCGGTCAGCTCGCAGAGAAGCTCGGCGGCGCGGACCTCGTCCTCGCTCGTGAGACTGAAGCTCACCCCGCGGCGCATCCGCTCGTTGACGTAGTCGTCGACCCGGTCGTCACCATGGCCCAGGATCACCGGGCCGTAGCCCATCCGGAGGTCGACGAACTCGTTCCCGTCGATGTCCCAGACGAGACCGCCCTTGCCGCGATCGATGTAGATCGTGTCCTCGCCCCAGGCCCGGAAGTTGGAGTCCGTGCCGCCGGGCAACGTGCGCCGGGCCCGCTGATACATCTCGATCTGGCGTGTTCGAGAAAGCGCTGGGACGGGGCGGGCGGTCGGTTCGGCGGCCATGATCGCTCCTGCTGAGGCGGGTTCCGACGATGCTCGCGGGCGGACGCGCGTACTGCCGACGAGCGGTGTCTCGCGGGCGATCGGGATCTGGGTGCGATGCGGCCCGTGAGACGGCCGTCCCACATGGCGGGACGGCTTGGCCGCCATCTTGGCATGAGGCCCACTCGTGCGTCAACACGATATTCGTCGGGCACGTGCCGTCGTGCCGCGAAATCCGTGGCCCGCCGGCCCGGCGCAGTGGGAATGCGCGGTGCGCGACTGCTGCGACCTGCCGGCCTGGCCTGCCGCGACTGGTCTCGAAATGGGCGCCTGCCCGCGGTCAGGCCGGCGCCGCGACCCAGTCGGGGAGCTCGCGCTCGAGGGTCGCCAGGGGCAGCGAGCCGTGGCCCAGCACCTGGTCGTGGAACTCGCGCAGGTCGAACCGTGAGCCGTCGCGCGCGGTCAGCTGGCGGCGGAGCTGCTCGATCGCCCGCTGGCCGAGCTTGTAGGTCAGGGCCTGGGCCGGCCAGGCGATGTAGCGGTCGGTCTCGATCGTCGCGTCGGTGAGCGACAGCCCTGCCGACAGGAGGTAGTCGATCGACTGCTGGCGCGTCCAGCGGAGGGCGTGCATGCCGGTGTCGACGACGAGCCGGGCGCCCCGCCACGCCTGTGCGTCGAGCATCCCGAACCGCTCCGCCTCGCTCCGGAACAGGCCCATCTCGTCGGCCAGGCGCTCGCTGTACAGGCCCCAGCCTTCGACGAAGGCGCCGCCGACCATCCGCGACCCGAGGCGCCGGAACGTATTGAGGTTCGGGTTCTCCATCTCGAGCGAGATCTGGAAGTGGTGGCCGGGCACGGCCTCGTGGTAGGTCGTCGTGGCGAGCTTGGAGTACTTGCGCGACGGCAGGTCGAAGCCGTTCGCGTAGTAGATGCCGGGCCTCGAGCCGTCCGTGGACGGCGGGTAGTAGTAGGCGAACGGCGCGTCGGCTTCCTTGAACTCCTCGACCGGCCGCACCTCGATGCCGGCCCGCGGCAGGACACCGAAGTAGCGCGGCGCGATGGCCATGGCCCGGTCGATGTCCTCGCTCGCGCGAGCGAGCATCTCGTCCTTGGTCTGCGGCGTGTTGGCCGCATCCGCGTCGAGCGAGGCCCGGTAGGCGACCGAGTCGTCGCCGAACCCCTCGCGCTTCGCGATCGCCCGGCGCTCCGCCTCGATCGACTCGATCTCCTCGAGCCCGATCCGGTGGATCTCGCGGGGATCCATCTCGAGTGTCGTCCAGGCCCGGATCGCCGTCCGGTAGAGCGTCTCGCCGTTCGGCGCGGACCAGATGCCGGGGTCCGTGCGCGAGGCCGCGAGATACGGGCCGCGCAGCGCGTCGAGGAACGCGGCGTCGGCGGGCCGGACGACGTCGCGCACGATGTCCCGGATCCGCTCCCGGTCCGCGTCCGAGGCGACCTGGACGGCGCCCACGACCGGCGACTCGTCGACCGGGATCTCGAGCAGGCGCTCGATCTGGGCGATCGTGCGCTCGGCGACGATCCGCGGCGCGGTGAGGCCGCTGGCGAGGCCGTCGCGGAGCAGGTCGGCGCAGGCGCCCATGAAGGCCGGGTAGGCGTGCAGGCGGCCCTCGAACTTCTCCATGCGCTCCGGGGTATCAGCCTTCTGGAACTGGACGAGCGCCGGGAGGAGCGTCTGCGGACCGCCCATCTGGTCGACGACGCGCAGGACGTCGATCCGCTGGTCGTGCTCCTCGATCCCGAGGTCGCAGACGACGCGGATCATGTCGAGCGTGATCCGATCCTCGACGACGAGACCCTCGGTCGGGATCGCGCCGGCCTCACGGCTCGTCGAGCGCCACAGGGCCAGCGCCTTCTCCCGGCCGACCTCGCTCGGGTCCTCGAGACGGTCGGCGAAGCGCTCGTCGCCGTACATCGTCGCGGTCGTCGGCTGGAGCTCGAGGATCGCGTCCCAGAACCGGTCGGCGAGGGCGTTGACGGCGTTCGGTGTGGGCTCAGTCACGCTCGGTCTCCCCTGCTGTCGCCGGCGCTGGACGCTCGGCTCGCGACACGGCCGCGACGGTGGGTACCGACCCTTGGGCCCGCCCGGCGACTGGTGGTCCGCTCAGGGTACAGGGACGAGGCTCGGACGACCGGCGGCGCCGGCACCGGACGGCCCGGATCGGCCGTCGCCGGGTCAGCCGGTCGGGCCGCCGGCTCCGCCGAAGAGCGGCATCTGCTCGCCCGAGCGTTCGACGAGCGGATCGAGGCCGATGAGCGGCTCGAGTTCCGCGACCGAGAGGTCCTCGCGCGCCGCCCACGTCCGGAGGTGGTTGGCCTTGAGGACGTGCCAGTTCCCCGCGTCCATCGCCTGGCGCAGCAGCGGCGACCGTTCGAGCTTGTAGCGCACGAGTTCCGTTCGTTCGGGGGCGATGACGAGGAAGCGGACGAGGTTGTCCTGCGACGGGATGCGCGCGTGCCGCCGAAGGACGGGCTCGGCCAGCATCGCCGTCCACTCGACCTCGAAGAGGAAGGCGCCGCGCGAGCGGACGTACCAGATCGCGTCGACCTGCTCGACCTCCTCGGTCGCGCCGTGGCTGACGAGGGGCAGGTAGGCGTTCAGCTCGTGATTGTCCAGCCACGCGGCGAGCGGCCGGCCACCCAGGCGGCGTGTCTGCTCGCGTTCGCTGAGCCAGACCCGGTAGCCCAGGCGGTGGCCCGTGTCGGCGAGGAGGGCGAGCAGCTCCGTGTGCTCCTGGCTGCGCCGCAGGAGGTCGTCGCCGGTGACCAGGCGATCGACCGTCGAAGCGAGACTCCGGTACGACGCGAGGCAGGCGCGGACGAGCGCCTCGTCGGGCAGGTCGTGGCCCGTGAACAGCCGGGCGATCCGGTCGAAGAAGGCCGGTTCCGAGAGGCGGCCGGCGGTCGAAAGCAGGCTGAACACGGCCCACTCGACCCGGTCGGCGAGCGGCACCGCAGCGGCCGCGGCGTCCGCCTTGTCCGCGAGCCACCAGCGCCCGGGTTCGATCTCCACGAGCCGCTTCTGGTCGGACCGGCTCAACTCGTCCCGGATGACCGAGAGGATGGTGTCGACCTGGTCGTTCCCGGCGAGTGTCGCCGGCTCGCGCCGTTCGTCGCGTCGGGGGCGGGCGATCGCCGCACGGCGGGCGGCCGCCGGCTCGATCCGCTCCGGGCTCGGCTCGGGCCGGTCGTGGCGGCCGCTCCGGTCGTCTCGGTCGCTCCGGTCGAACCGGTCGAACCGCTCCCGGACGCCGGGAGCCGGTCCGCGGTCGGAGTCGGCCCGGCGCCGGTCGTCGCCAAGGTCGCGCTCGTCCGCCTCGAGTCGACCCCGGCTCCCGGTTCCGGGCGCGGACCCGGGGGGCGCGCCGTCGGTCGCGGCCGGGCGGCCCGACCGATCGCTGGGTCCGGAGGGGGCGTCCTCGGTCGGCGGCGCGACCAGTCGACGGAGCATGCCCGCCCGGTCCAGGCCGACGAGCACCTCGCCGATGAGGCGCTCCTGGCGCGCCGGCTCGCCGCGTGCCTGGAGGATCTCGACCGCGGTGTCGGCGACCGTGATGGCGGCTTCGGCGACGGAGAACGGACGGCGGTCGAAGCGCTCCGGTGCGGCGAACAGGCCACGACCGGGCACGACGTCTGGATCGCCCGCCCCGCCCGGAACGTGCGGCAGGCCGATATTCGCCCGGGTGCGCGGGGCCGGCGCGAGGGTCCCGCCCGGCGGGATGAACTCGACGATGCCGCCCACCTCGTCGCCCGGCTCGCCGAGCCGCGCCCCCACGAGCCGGTAGCCCGCCCGGACGCCACCCAGGGCGGCCGCCACGAGGGCTTCCGGGCCGCCGGCCTCCAGGAGGAGAACTACCCGCGCATCGCGCGCCAGCCAGGGCTCGACCGACGCGAGCGAGCGCCCGAGCGCCGCCGCCTGCCAGCCCCACGGCGCCCGGCCGCCGGCACCGAACAGCGATTCGAGGGGCAGGAGCGCGGCAGCCTCGCGGCCGAGGAGCCAGCCCGTGGCGAGATACGCGAAGGAGAGGCGATCCTGGTTGGGGCGCTGCGGCGGCTGGCCCACGACGAGGCGCACCCGCGGTCGGGGAGCCGTGCTGCCCGCGGTCTCGTGCGCCTCGGTCTCGAGCGCCCGGAACGCCGAGGCGGTGCCGAGGCGCACCACGGCGGTCGCCACCCCTTCGCCGAGGCTGCGGACGTCGTCGCCCAGGCGGGCCGGGGCCGGCCCGAACGCCGTGCCTTCGAGGCGCTGGACGAAGCCGCGGACGAGGCGATAGCCGTCCTCGAACGCGAGCCACGGGTTCCGTTCGCGCCACTGGTCGCCCGACGGGAGCTTGACCTGGCCCGCGTGGATGCGCACGTTGGCGATGCGGCCGGGGAAGCCGTTCAGCCGGCTGGCAGGCAGGAGGGCGTGGAGCAGCGACAGCCGGAGCGCGGCCTCGACCGAGGCGGAGCGCAGGTCCGTGTCGATCCGCTCGAGGATCGCCTGAAGACCGTCGAGTTGGCGTGGCGAGTGCAGGTCGAGCAACTGGTCGACGAGCTGGTCGTGGCCGTCGAGCGTCGGGAAGCGCTCGTGCAGGATGTGCCAGGCATGTCCCCGCGGGTGGACCGATTCCGCGCGGTCCAGGTCGTCCTCGTCGACCGGGGCGTGGCGCTGCTCGCCACCCCCCAGCTGGTCGCGGCACACGATGCAGCGGTAGTGCTTGCGGATGAGGCGCCCCCGAGGCGCCCAGCGCTGTGCCGACGCGCCGATGCCCGGTCCCCCGTCCGGATGGCCCGACGCCGCCGGTGCCTCAGGTCCGTCGTCCCCGTCCCGGCCGCTCGCGTCCTGGTCGTCGCCGCCTTCGCCCTGGGATTCCCAGATGAACTCGTCCACGACGGCGCTCCGGCCGCAGGTCGGACAGCGCGTGGCGAAGGTGTCGCCGATCGACACGCGCAGGCTCGTCTGGCCCCGGGGCGCGGCTCCGAGCGCCTGGAACGCCGCATCGAGGTGGCGCACGTCCGGCGGGCGCAGGACGATCTCGGCGAGGAGGCGCGTCAGCGGGTTCGACTCCATCGACACGGCACGCCGCTGGCGGTCGACCGCGGCCCGGGCTACCCAGCCGCCGCGCCCGTGCAGATCGACGACGACGTCGCCGGGCGCCGAGTGACTCTCGATGGCCGAGGCGACGAGATCGGGCGGCGGCGGGGCGCCGAGACGCTCGTACGCCGGGAGCGTGATCGCGGGGTCGGGACGGGTGAGGGCGTCGCGGGCGACCATGGTCCGGGCATTGTGCCACCCCCGGGCCCCATCGAGCGCCGGCGGACCGTCCGCGGGCGTCGCCGTCCCGTCAGCCGGCGTGGAAATACGGTCGCGATGGCGCGGCCCGATCTCAGATCGCGCGGCGCCTCCGGCTTCCGGCCCCGGAGCGCCCCGGCTCAAGCCCTTACGGCTCGTCGAGCTCGGCGGGCTCCTCTTCGAACGCCTCGTCCGTGGTGACATCCGCCGGCAGGACGCGATCGAGATCCTCGATCTCCTCGTCCTCGACGTCGTCCTCGAGGTCGTCCTCGAGGTCCATCTCCTCGCGGATCAGGGTGCCCTTGGTATACGGCCGCAGGTCGGTCGACTTGGCGGCGGTCGGGAAGCTCACCTTGCCGTAGTTGCGCGGGTCCTGGAAGGTCTCGCGGATGATGATCCGCACGTCCTTGTCGCCGAGCGATGTGACGCCGGCCGCGTACTTGTTGCCCTCGGCGAGGAGCTTGAGGAGGCGCGCGGCCACCCGCGGTTCCACGGTCCCGATCCGGGCGCCGTTGCTGATCGCGATGAGCCGGTTGCCCTCGGGCAGGAGCTCGACTGCGTCGCCGGGGTTCACCTGGGCGAGCTTGCGTGGGTCCGCGAGCTCGATGAGGGCGGCGAAGCCGGTCTTGCCGGTCTCCTCGACGAAGATGCTGACGGGCGCCTTGCTGCCGGGCTTGGCGGGCACGGTCGCGTCGCCCGCGTCGACGAGGAGCGTGCGCAGCCGGTCGATGTTCCGCTCGGCGATGCGATTGGTCGGGTCGAGCGCGAGCGCGGTCTGGTAATGCTCACGGGCCGCGCCGAGCTGGCCGAGCTCCCAGAGCGACTTGGCGAGCCGGTTCTCGGCCTCGACGTCGGCGCCCATCTCGAGGATGCGCCGGTTCGTCTCGGCGGCCGCAGCCCAGTCGGCGGCCGTCGCCTGGCTGACGGCCTGCTCGGACAGCTGGCGCTTGAGGCGGATCTGGCTGGTCGCGGACGCTTTGCTGGTCTCGACTTCGGGGAAGGTCACGGCGGCGGGTCGTCCTTTCGGGCGTGCGCGGACGGCGCGGTGAGATACGGACTGATGCGAAAGGTGTTTATAGCATCGCGGGCGCGAATCGTCCACACACCCACGCGATGGTGGAGGCTGTGGAGCGCCGGCGATCGGACGACCGGCGCCTGTCCGGGCCGCCGGCTACGAGCCGCGAAGGCCGATGTTCCAGGCCACGACGGCCACCCCGAGTGCCGTGAGCAGGATCGACTGCCACAGGAAGCGCGGATCGCGGCGCAGCGCCGGCGCGGTCCCGCGGAGGGTGTCCCACAGATAGAGGACGAGGGTCAGGAGCGCCGGGAAGACGAGTCGCGGCGTCGCCACCGCACGGAGGATCCCGGCGGCGATCGCGATCGACGCGGCATACGTGCCGGCCGCCCAGACCGCGTCGCCCAGCCCGGCGAGGCGCTCGATCGCGAACCGATAGCCGATGAGGCCGGCGACGAGCGCGTCGGCCATGGCGATGCCAACGATCCCGCCCTCGGAGATGGGCGGGCCGAGCTCGGTGGCGCCTGGCCCCGGTTCGACGATCCCTCCGGCGACCATGCTCGCGGCACCGAGGAACGCAAGGAACGCGGCCACCAGCGCGGTGCCGAGGAGCGCGGTGCGATCCGTCGCGGTCATGCCGCTCGGTCGGTCGAACACGCGCGTCTCGAGTCGGAGGGCGAGGTCGAGCAGCAGGAAGGCGCCGACGAGGGCCGGCACGAGCGCGAGGCCGAGGGGCACGAGTCGGAGCGCCCCGAGCGCCCCGACCGCGGCGATCGCCGGGATGATCGTCGCCTCGAGCGGGACCGGGGCCGGGCGAAGGGCACCGTCGGACAGGACGGCACGCCCGCCGAGCCAGACCGCGCCGAGGAGGAGGCCCGCCACCGGCCACACGAGCGGCCCGTCGAGGAGCCGGGACAGGCCGATCACGGTGACGGCAAGGACGACGAGCTCGCGCTGGTGGCGATGCCGGGGATTCATCGACTCGATGGTACGCGACCGCCGCTCAGCGACCGAGGCGGGCGGCCTTTCCGCCGACCCAGGCGAGCAGGTCCGCACGCGACCGCGTATTGAGCACGGACGCCGGCTCGACCCAGGCACGCCGGGCCTGGGCGACACCCCAGCGC
>DASVIK010000463.1:0-3589 GCA_036382135.1 Candidatus Limnocylindrales bacterium
CACAGGCAGCCCGCCCCGGCGGCGGTCAGGGTGCCCATCGCGAGCAGCCGGACGCCGTCCGGGGCCCGTTGGCCGAACCGGTCGACGACGTCGTCGACATCGGGGTTGAGGCGGAACATGAGGCCCCAGCCTTCACCGGGCCGGGCGCCGGCCTTCTCGGCGACGTAGTCGGCGTCGTGGCTGAGGGGCACGAGCCGCTCGGCCTCGGCCTTCGGGAAGCCCAGGGCCGCGGCGAGGTTCAGCTGGGCATCGGCGTCGACCGCGAGGACCCGGCGGCCGTCACGAGCGAGCAGCCGGGCCAGGGCGGCGGTCAGGGTCGTCTTCCCGACGCCGCCCTTGCCGGTCACGACGACCCGCAGGCCCGACCGCGGGTCCGCGGTCGGGCCCTCGAGGGTCGACATCTCAGGCACGCGCCGCGACGGGTGTGGCGAGGGTGATCGTGGCCGGGTCGATGAACGGCAGCCCGAGGCCGCGCCGCTTCTCCTCGATGTGGCGGCGGATGAGGATCGCCGCCTTCTCGGGATCGGGCTCGACCGCGAACTTCGCGCCCACGACACCCTCCAGGCCGTTGGCCAGGAGGTTCACGACGTTCGTGCTGCCGAAGATGGGTGGCTGGACGCCGAGGACCGTCGTGATGCCGGAGGCGACGACGTATGCTCCGATCGCGACGGCCTTCTCCGAGTACCACTCGGGCGCCGCGCCCACCATGGGCAGGGCGCTGATGTCCACGCCGAGGTGCTTCGCGAGCGCCGCCGCGAGGACGAGGATCCGGGTGTTGTCGACGCACGAGCCCATGTGCAGGACCGGCGGGATCCCGAGCGACCGGCAGACCGCGCGGAGGCCCGGCCCGGCGAACTCCGCCGCGTCCGGGACCATCTGACCGGCCTTGCCGTTGGCCACCGCCGCACAACCGGTGACGACCACGAGGATGTCGTTCTCGATGAGTCGCCGCGTCAGCGTGACGTGGGCGTAGTCCAGGGTTATCTTGGGGTTGTTGCAGCCGACGACGGCCACGGCCCCGCGGATCGACCCGTTGGCGATGGCGTCGACGAGCGGACCGGGCGTCCCGCCGAGGGCGCCGACGATCGCCTCGACCGAGAATCCGGCCATCATCGGGACGGGCTCGGTGGGGATCCGCACCCGATCCGGGTTCCGGTCGGGATAGGCCTCGACCGCCATCCGGACGATCGCCTTGCCGACGTCGAGTCCGCGGTGCGGGTCGAACGGTATGTGGGTTGCGCCGGGGAACTTGGCCTTGTCGGACGTCGAGATGACCTTTGTATGGAAGCACTTCGCCACGTCCGTGACGGAGGGCATGATGCACTGGTAGTCGACGACCATCGCCTCCAGGGCGCCGGTCATGATGACCAACTCCTGCATGAGATGGTTGCCGGCCATCGGCACGCCGCGCCGCATGAGCAGCTCGTTGCCGGTGCAGCAGAGGCCGACCAAGTTGATGCCCGCCGCGCCCTTCGCATGGGCCAGCTCCACGAGCTCCGGGTCGGCCGCCGCCTGGACGATCACGTCCGACAGCAGCGGGTTGTGGCCGTGGAGCGCGATGTTCACCTGGTCCACCTTGAGCGTGCCCAGGTTGACCTGGGACATCTTCGGGGTGGGCGTGCCGAACATCACGTCGGACAGCTCGGTGGCGATCATCGAGCCGCCCCAGCCGTCGGCCAGGCTCGTGCGCAGGGCGTGGAGCAGGATGTTCGCGTAGTCGCTGTCGACACCCATGTGGGTCCGGTGGAGCATCTCGACGTTCTCGCGGTCGATCCCTCGAGGCGTCAGGCCCAGGCGCTCCCACAGCGCGCGGCGCTGGTCCGGGGCGCGCTCGACGAAGCCGAGCGCCTCCTTGCGGCTGCCGAAGTCGGTGTACATGGCGTCGGCCAGGTCGGAGGCGATGTCCGCGACCGGTCGCTCGCCGGTCGTGACGCCCCACTCCTCGGCGAGCCGGCGGAGCTTGGCCTCATCCGTGATCCTGTAGCCGGTCGTCTCGCCCTTCGCCGTCTCGGCGAAGACCTCCAGGATGTCGCGCCCGTGGTCCGAGTGGGACGACGAGCCTGCGGCGATCGCCCGGCCCAGGTTGCGGGCCACGATCAGGTCGGCATCGGCGCCGCAGACACCCTTCTGCGGCCCCGCTCCGAACGGGTCGATCCGGCACGGGCCCATCGCGCAGTTCCGGCACGAGAGCCCGAGGGCGCAGTAGCCGCACTGGGGCTCCTGGGCGGCGAGGCGATCCCAGACGGTCGGGATCCCCCGATCGTGGGCCACTTCGAGCATCTGCTGGGCGTCGTCCGGCATGGCCGATCGGACGGATGCATCGTCTCGATGGCCGTTGCGCTCGACCGCGGTCATCGCGCACCTCCTGCGTTAGCGGCGGCGGCGCCGAGGTCCCGCCACGCCACGATTCCCTCGGGCATGGGCTGGGTCGGTTCGGCCATCGTCGTTGCGGCGAGGACCGCCGCGGTCTCGCGCTGCCGCCCCGCGGCAACGATGTCGTTCAGCTCAGCGAAGACCAGCGCGTCGACCTTGCACGACTCGGCGCACGCGGGGATCCGCCCCGCCCGCAGCCGCTCGATGCACTCGTCGCACTTCACCGCCACCGTCCGACCAGCCGCACCGTTCGCGAGCTGGTGGTAGGTGATGACATCGAAGGGACAGACCATCGCGCACATCGCGCAGGCGATGCACTTCGCCACGTCGATGAGGACGACGTCGTGCTCGGCGTCGCGCCGGATCGCCGCCGTCGGGCAGACCTGCTGACAGGGCGCCGGGTCGCAATGGCGGCACTTGTTGGGGAATGCGGTGCTCGGCCTGGGGCCGGCCTCCACGTGGATCCGCTTGCGCGGCGTCGGCTGCTCGAACGGCGCGAGCGACGGCTGCTGCGTCGTCGAGTGCTCGACAGCGCAGGCGAACTCGCACTGGAGACAGCCGATGCACCGCTCAGGGTTGACGAAGACGGTGAGCATCTCCTCACCTCTCGTGAGCGGGCTGCCCGGCCGTCGTCGCACCGTCACCAGGCGGCCGACGATGGCCATGCGCGCCCAATCCTGCCGGTTGGCTTCGGTTGAATCCTCCGTTCGCGGCAGGTCCGCGGCCAGTGCCGTTCGGCCCGAGGCGGCGGGCGCTGGGGCCTCACCCCGCGCCGGCGGTTCACGCGGCGATGCGAGCGCCGGAGCCTAGCCGCGGCGGCGATTCGCGCGGCGGTGCGGCCCCTCGTCGAGCCTCGCCGACGCGTCGGGCGGCGACGGCAGCTCAGGGAGCGTCGTCTGCTCGCGCAGACCGGACGCGATGATCCGGCGCAACTCGGCGTCGATCGCCGGGTCCGTGTCGATCGGCTGGTAGGGAGCCAGCCGCCGGTAGACCTCGACGGTGGCTCGCTGTGCGGCGTCCAGGCCGCCCTTGCGGAGCCATCCCTCCCGGTTGTCGCGGTCCACGACCGCGCTCGGCAGGTAGAGCTCGGTCGGCCAGTTGGTGAGGGTGTGCTCGGCCATGATGAGGTGCTGGTCGGCCATGAGCCGGTCCACGAGCGCGGACGTGGGGACGTCGTCGATCGGGTGGACGTCGCGCACGAACTGGAGCGCCTGGC
>DASVIK010000464.1:0-9658 GCA_036382135.1 Candidatus Limnocylindrales bacterium
CGCCCGTTCCTGGGCATCTGCCTCGGCCTCCAGCTTCTCTTCGAGGGCAGCGATGAGGACGGGGCGGAGACGCTGGGCATCCTGCCCGGCCGGACGGTCCGCCTCGAGGCCGCCCCGACGCTCCCGCACATCGGCTGGAACCAGGTCGACCGGCGAGCCGGGCACCTCGACGACCCTGTCTTCGCGGGCATCCGCGACGGCGCCGACCTGTACTTCGTCCACTCCTACGTCGGCCGGCCGGCGGCCGGGAACGACGACCTCGTCCTCGCCGAGACGACCCACGGCGACACGTTCGCCAGTGTCGTCGGCCGGCGGCGGCTGCTCGGCGTCCAGTTCCACCCCGAGCGCAGCGGCACGGACGGCCTGCGCCTCCTCGCCAACGTCGTCCAGGCCGCCGGTCGCGAGCGCGGCGCCGGTCGGGCCGATCGGCGAGAGGGCCTGCCCGCCCGTGCCGGTGCCGCCTGATGCTCCGTCGCCGGGTCATCCCCTGCCTCGACGTCGCCGACGGCCGGGTCGTCAAGGGCACGCGGTTCGTGGATCTCGTCGACGCGGGCGATCCGCCGGAGCTCGCCGAGCGCTACTGGCGCGAGGGCGCCGACGAGATCGTCTTCCTCGACATCACGGCCGCCCCGGAGGGCCGCGGGACGCTCCTCGAGATCGTGGAGCGCACCGCTCGAAGGGCGTTCATCCCGCTCACGGTCGGCGGCGGCGTCCGCAGCGTCGATGAGATGCGCGCGGTGCTCCGGGCCGGTGCCGACAAGGTGGCGCTCAACACGGCCGCCGTCGAAACGCCCGCGCTCGTCTCCGCCTGTGCGGCGACGTTCGGGGCCCAGGCCGTCGTGGTCGCGATCGACGCGCGGCGTCGGGACCCGGCAGCCGGGGGCGGCTGGGAGGTCGTCGTCCGGGGCGGCCGGAAGGCGACCGGCCTCGACGCCGTGGCGTGGGCCGTCCGTGCCGCCGAGATCGGCGCCGGTGAACTCCTTGTGACCTCCATCGACCGGGACGGGACCGGCCACGGGTTCGACACCGACCTCCTCCGGGCGATCGTCGACCGCGTGCGCGTGCCCGTGATCGCGTCCGGCGGTGCGGCCGGCCCGGCCGACTTCGTCGCGGCGGTCCGCGACGGCGGCGCCGATGCGGTCCTCGCCGCCGGAATCTTCCATCGGGGCGAGCACACGATCGGCGCGGTCAAGGCCGCCATGGCCGCGGCGGGCCTCCCGGTCCGCGCGATCGCCCACGAGCCGGCGGCATGACCTCACCCACCGCGCTTCCCGAGCCCCGGTACGGCCCGGACGGCCTCATGCCGGTCATCGTCCAGGACATCGCGGACGGACGCGTGCTCATGCTCGCGTACGCGGACGCCGAGGCGCTGGCCGCCACCGTGGCCACCGGCGAGGTGCACTTCCACTCCCGGTCACGCGATCGCCTCTGGCGCAAGGGCGAGACGAGCGGCAACACGCTCGCCCTCCGCGGCCTGGCGCTCGACTGCGACCGCGACGCGCTCCTTGCCACGGTGGAACCGGCCGGCCCGACCTGCCACCGCGGGACGCGGAGCTGCTTCGACCTCGATCCGGCGCCCGAGCCGGCCGCGGCGACCGGATCGGCGGCGCAGGGCTTCGCCTGGCTCGAGACGCTCTGGGCGACGATCGCCGATCGCGTCGCGGATCGCCCGGAGGGCTCGTACACGGCCCGGCTCCTCGCCGGCGGGGTCGACGCCGTCTCGCGCAAGGTGACCGAGGAGGCGACCGAGGTCCTCCTCGCGGCCAAGGACGACGCCACAGCCGAGGCCGCCGGCACCGATCGGGCCGCCACCCGGCAGGCCCTGGCCGGCGAGTCCGCCGACCTGCTGTATCACACGCTCGTGCTGCTCGCCGAGCGGGGCCTCCCGCCGGCCGACGTCATCGGCGCGCTTCGCTCCCGCCATTCACCCGGCCGATCCTGAGGCGCTTGCGGCCCGCCCGCAGGAGCAGCCAGCGGCCCCCGATCGCGTCCGGGACCACCGCGTCGGGCGCGGAGATCCGGGCGTCGTTGATCGAGAAACCGCCCTGGGCGATGGCCCGGCGCGCCTCTCCGTTCGAGCTGAAGAGCCCGCTCGCGATCGCCACGCCGAGCGCGCCGGCGGCGAGGTCCGCGGAGCTCAGGTCGGCGTGCTCGAGGACCTCGTACATCGCCGCGAGAACGGCCGGGTCGCGGACCGGCTCGTCGCCAAAGACCGCCCGGCTCACCGCGATCGCCCGCTCGGTCTCGGCGACCCCGTGGACCCGGGTCGTCAAGTCGACCGCGAGGGCCCGCTGCGCCGGCCGGCGCTCCGGGTGAGCGGTCTGCTCGGCCTCGAGCGCCTCGATCTCCGGGCGGTCCATGATCGTGAAGAGCCGCAGGAGCTTGCCGACGTCGCTGTCCGGGCGATCGACGAGGAACTGGTAGAAGGCGTACGGGGACGTCCGGGTCGGATCCAGCCAGACGCTCGTCCCGACCGACGTCTTGCCGAACTTGGCCCCGCTCGGATCCAGCAGCAACGGGTAGCTCAGGGCGTGTGCCTCGGCCGCCTCGCCACCGGGCCCGGTGAGCGTCCGGCGGATGAGCTCGAGTCCGGCGGTGATGTTGCCCCACTGGTCGGCGCCGCCGACCTGCGCCTCGACGCCGAGCGACCGGTAAAGGTGCCGGAAGTCGGCCGCCTGGAGGAGCATGTAGCTGAACTCCGTGTACGACAGGCCGGCGTCGAGGCGCGCCGCGACGGAATCCTTCGCCAGCATGTACGGGACCGTGAAGTGCTTGCCGACATCGCGCAGGAAGTCGAGAATCGAGATCCCGCCGAGCCAGTCGAGGTTGTTGACGAGGGTCGCCGCGCCCGAGCCCGGGTCGAAGTCGAGGAACCGCTCGAGCTGGGCGCGGATCCCGGCCACGTTCGCCGCGAGCGTATCGCGGTCGAGCAGGTTCCGCTCGGCCGAGGTCCCGGACGGATCGCCGATCATGCCGGTCGCCCCGCCGACGAGCGCGACCGGCCGGCCGCCATGGCGCTGGAGGTGGAGCAGCCCGAAGATCGGCACGAGGTGGCCGAGGTGGAGCGACGGCCCCGACGGGTCCATGCCGTTGTAGGCGGCCAGCGGCCGGCCGGTCGCGAGACGCGCCTGGAGGCCCGGCGTGCGGTCCTGGAGGAGTCCTCGCCAGGCCAGCTCGTCGAGCAGCGTGTCGAGCGTGTGGGCCGGCGCGCGCGTCACAGGAGGCTCCGGCGGCGCGTCTCGACGGCCGCCATCACCATGGGAAGGGACTTCACGCGACCTATGCTATCTTCCGGACCGGCATGAATACCAGCCTCGCGCGCCGCCAGCGCCGTCGGCGCAACGGCGGACGACCCGGTGGTGCGGTCGGTCCGGCCCGGGTCGTGGCCATCGGCTTCCCGCTCTTCCTCTTCGCTTCGTTCTTCATGCTGGGCATCCTCGCGTTCGTCGTCACGGTCGGGGCGTACGGCTTCTACAGCAAGGATCTGCCGGACCCCAAGAAGCTGTTCTCGGACCTGACGTTCTCGGAGCAGACGGTCGTCTACGACCGGACCGGCAAGGTCGAGCTGGCTCGATTCGGCCAGACCCAGCGCGAGGTCGTGGACGTCTTCGCCCAGCTCTCGCCGCTCCTCGTGGACGCCACGACGTCGGCCGAGGACCACACGTTCTGGAGCAACGCGGGCTTCGACCCGGTCGGGATCATCTCGGCGGCCGTGGCGACGGCCACCGGGAACGGACGCGGTGCCTCCACGATCACGCAGCAGCTCGTCCGGGCGCGATTGCTCCCCGACAGCGCCTTCCAGGGCTCGACGTACGACCGGAAGATCCGCGAGATCATCCAGTCGATCCGGCTCACCCAGGAGTTCAGCGGCCTGGACGGCAAGCGCCAGATCCTGATCGCCTACCTCAACCAGAACTACTACGGCGACCAGAGCTACGGCGTCGCCGCCGCGGCGCACGACTACTTCGGGGTGACGGACCTCCACAAGCTGACGATCGCCCAAGCGGCGATCCTGGCGTCGATCCCCCAGTCGCCCACGGCCTTCGACCTGCGCAAGAACGCCGTCCTCCAGAAGTCGGCGACCGATCCCAGCGCTTGCCCGACCGACGCCAAGGCGGCCGCGAAGTGCGTCCTCGTGGTGCCGGCCGACAGCAAGATCGCCGTGCGCCGCGACTTCGTGCTGACCCAGATGACCAAGTTCCGCACGCTGACCAAGGCCGGCGACCCGCTGGCCATCGCCGGCGCGACGGTCACCGACGACCAGATCGCCGCCGCGTTCAACGAGCCGATCGTGATCCAGAAGGACAACGGCATCGCCTGGCGCGCGCCCCATTTCGTGTGGCAGGTGCGCCATCAGCTCGGCGCGATCCTGTGCGGCACGGCCCACGCGGACGACTGCCCGGTCATCGACACCGGCGGCTACCAGATCACGACGACGCTCGACTGGAAGATGCAGCAGGTCGCCGAGAAGTGGGTCAAGGCCGCGGCGGTCGCCCCGAACATCAAGGGCGGGCAGGCGGCGACGGCCAAGTACCTCAAGGACAACAAGACGCCGAACCAGGCGTGGATCCGCAACCTCGTCGGGCGGGGCGTGTTCAACGCGGCCCTCGGCGCCTTCGACTACCGGACCGGCCAGGTCCTCGCGTACGTCGGCAGCGCGGGCTACTACACGACGCCCCGCGGCAAGAAGCTCCAGCCGCAGTTCGACGTTCTCGCCGACGGCTGGCGCCAGTCCGGTTCCTCGTTCAAGCCGATCAACTACATCACGGGCCTCGACGACCATACGAAGACCGCGGCGAGCCTGTACATGGACGTCGTGACCGACTTCGGCGGCGGGTACGCCCCCGGGGACGCCGATCTCGCCGAGCGCGGGCCCCTGCGCATGCGCGAGGCCATCAACCTCTCACTCAACATCCCGGCGATCAAGAACGCGGCCGAGGTCGGCCCCGATCACGTGTTCGCGGAGGCCCAGAAGTTCGGGATCAAGTGGCAGAAGCCGACGAACGTGGCCGGGATCTCGATCGGGATCGGGACGCTCGAGCTGCACTACGCGGACCTGATCAGCGCCTACGGTGCGATCGCGAACGGCGGCCTGCTCATGCCGCGGACCTTCATCCTGTCGATCAAGGATCCCAACGCGAAGGTCATCCCGACGACGATCGCGGGCGTCTCCCCCAAGCAGGTCGCCAGCCCGCAGGCCGCCTTCATCATGACCGACATCCTCGCCGCGAACACCGACCCGGCCCAGAACCCGTTCTGGTCGCTGCGCAAGATCACGGACGGGAGCAAGCGCCGGCCGGCCGCCCTCAAGACCGGCACGACCAACGACCAGATCGACCTCGCGGCGATGGGCTACCTGGCGCCGCCCAAGGACCCCAAGGCGCCCGCCCTCGTCGTCGGCGCGTGGATGGGCAACAGCGACAACAGCATCCCTCCGAACGGCACGATGGCCCTCGAGAGCTCCGCCACGCTGTGGCAGGCCTTCCTCAACCAGGCGAGCCACGGGACGCCGATCGCGGACTTCGTCAAGCCCGCGGGCATCGTCGACGTGAAGATCGACGCGCACAGCGGCATGCTGCCCGGTCCGTACACGAGGAAGACGATCACCGAGCACTTCATCAAGGGCACCGAGCCCAAGGAAGTCGACAGCACCAAGGTGGGGGTCGCGATCGACCAGGCGACCGGGCTCCTGTGGTCGGACGTGTGCACCGGGCCGCGGGTGACCAAGGGGTTCCTGGACCTCACCCAGGTGGAAGCGGCGTTCCCCAAGTGGCAGCCCTTCAACAAGGGCTGGATCGCTCGGGCCCGCTTCGGCTCGGGCCGGCGCGGCGGGCCCAAGCACACGCCGACGGCGTATTTCGGGTTCGGCCGGATCCTGCCCTTCGGGGCGTCGTGGGGTGCGCCGTTCGCGCCCACCAAGGTCTGCACGCCACGCCCGGTCACGCCACCGCCCGGTCCGTCCTGCGACCCGATCCTCGGCTGCCCGAGCCCGTCTCCCACACCCAGCCTGCCGCCACCTGCACCAGCCGCCCAGGGCCTGCAGCCCAGGCGGCGCCCGATCCGCCGAGGGCGCGTCGCGCTCCGGGATCGTGGCCTGCCGCCACCGGATCCGGACAGCGTCGGACCTCCGCGGAGGACGCTCTTCAAAGGCGGATGACCGTCGCCCCGTCGCCACCTTCGCCTCGCTCGCCGGGGCGGACCTCGGTGGCGAGCGGATGAGCTGCGGCCTGGCTGCGCACAGCGTCGCGCAACGCCCCGGTGCCCAGGCCATGGATGATCGTCACCCGCTCGAGGCCGGCCAGCGACGCGTCGTCGAGGTAGCTCGAGAGCGCTTCGAGCGCCTCCTCCACCCGGGCGCCCCGCAGGTCGAGCGACGCGGCCACGCTCCGTGACCGATCCTGGCGCAGACGAGCGATCCCACCGCCCGGGTCGCGGCGAGCCTGGCGGTCCACGGCATCGCCGATCGTGCTCCCGCTCCGCTCGCCGCCGGCCGGCTCGAGCGCGGGCTCGAGGTCCTCGATGTCCACCGTCACGCGCATACCGCCCGCCTCGAGCGACGCCCGTCGACCGCCCCGTTCGAGGGCGGTGACCCGGCCCTCCCAGCCGCCGGACAGGCTGCGGGCGCGCTCGCCGAGCCGCCACACATGCGGTGCTGGCGGCGCTTCCGGGACCGGATCGGGGACGACGGCCGGCAGCCGCTCGAGCTGGTCGTCGATGCGGTCCATCGCGTCATCGAGGCCCTGCGCGGTCATCGTCTCGCGCTCGAGCGTCCGGCGCGTGGCGACGACCTCGTCGCGCACACCAGCGACGAGCCGCTCGGCCTCGGCGCGCGCCTCGACGACAGCCGCCTCCCGGTCGTGGCGTGCCCGGGTGCGCTCCTCCTGGGCGTGGCGCAACGCCTCGACGGCCCGTGCCTCGGCGAGGCGGGCACGCTCGAGCGCATCGGCCGTCTCGCCCTCCGTCTCCTTGATCGCCGCCAGCGTCGCCTCGAAGTTGCGCTGCGCCTCGGTCAGCCGGGAGCGGGCATCGGCCACGATCGCCTCGGGCAGGCCGAGCCGCTCCGCGATCGCGAACGCCTGGCTGCCGCCGGGCAGGCCGATCGTGAGCCGGTAGGTCGGCGAGAGCGTCTCCAGGTCGAACTCGACCGAGGCGTTGCGGGCCCGGGCCGTCGTGTGGGCGTACGCCTTGAGCTCGGCGTAGTGCGTGGTCGCCGCGACGAGCGCGCCGGCTCGGATGAAGTGATCGAGGAGCGCCTGGGCGAGGGCCGATCCCTCGGTCGGGTCCGTGCCCGCCCCGAGCTCGTCGAGCAGGACGAGCGTGTCCGGCCCGGCGGCCGCCACGATTGCGTCGATGCGCTTGAGGTGGCCGCTGAACGTGGACAGGCTCTGGGCGATCGACTGCTCGTCGCCGATGTCGGCGAAGACATCGCGGAAGATCGGCAGCCGGCTGCCCGACTCCGCCGGCACCTGGAGCCCGGCCTGGTGCATGAGCGCGAGGAGGCCGAGCGTGCGCAGCGTGACGGTCTTGCCGCCGGTGTTGGGGCCGGTGACGATGAGCGCGGTGTACCCGTCGCCGAGGCGGACGTCGATGGGCACGACGCGACCGGAGAGCCCGGGGTGACGCGCGCCGAGGAGCACGACCTCGGATCGGTCGGCCGTCTCGGCCCGGATCGCGTCCATCTCGGCCGCGAGGTGAGCCTTGGCCGACCAGAAGTCGAAGCGGGCCATCGCGCCCAGCGTCTCGCGCAGGAGCGGTGCATGCGTCGCGACAAGGATCGAGAGCTCATCGAGGATCCGGTCGATCTCGGCCTTCTCCGCGACCTGCGCCTCGCGCCACGCGTTGCCCAGCTCGACCACGACGAGCGGCTCGATGAAGAGGGTCTGGCCGCTCCCCGACGCGTCGTGGACGATGCCCTTGACCCGCGCCCGGGCATCGGCCTTGACCGGCACGACATAGCGCCCGTTGCGCAGCGTGATGATCGGCTCCTGGAGCGACGAGCCGAGCTCGGAGCCCACGAGCGCATCGAGGCGCCGGCGCAGGCGGTCGTAGGCGACGCGCACCGCGGCCCGCAGGCTGCCGAGTCGCGGCGAGGCGGTGTCGAGGAGCTCGCCGGCGGGATCGAAGCTGCGGGCGAGCGTGCTCCGCAGCGACGGCAGCGCGTGGAGGTCCTGCCCAAGGTCGCGCAGGAGCGACCGCCGCTCATCGGCCAGCGAGGTCGCCAGGCGCGACGCGGCATCGAGCGTGTCCGCGATCTCGAGGAAATGCGCGGGATCGAGGCGCCCGCCGCGGGCCGCCCGCTCGACCCACGGGCCGATGTCGTGCGCGGCGCCGATGCCGACACCCGGCCGTTCGACGAGGAGAGCGCGCGCCTGCTCGGTCTCGTCGAGACCTCGCTCGACGATGACCCGCTCGTTGGACGGCTCGATCGATTCGGCCAGCCGCCGCCCCGGTGGGAACGCCGTCGCCGCAGCGAGGCGCTCCCGGATGAGCGGGAACTCGAGGATGGCCAGCGACCGCACGTCCATGCCGCGTCTCCGTCAGACGGGCATGGGGCCGTTCGCCGGCGTCGGACCGTGGGACCGGCCGGACACGGCCGGCTCGTCGTCGAGGAAGAAGCGGAGGTTCCGGCTGAGCCAGGGCTCGCCGGCGTACCCGATGCCGATCCGCGGCGTCTCCACGATCCGCTCGTCCTCGCGCTCCGGGGGCTCCTGCAGCCGGAGCTGGGCGGCCGCCGCGCACAGGTCGACGCCGTCGACGGTCGTGTCCACGGAGAACGCGGCGCCGACGAGACCGGGCCCCGATGCGAGCTCGGCGGCCCACAGCCGGCCGACCCGCCGGACGATCCGATCCCGGGCCGCCGGGTCCGTCCCCGCGTGACGGGTCGCCACCCGGGCCTCCAGGTCGTGGCGGATCCTGGCCGCGCGCATCGCGGCGACGCCATCGATCGGCATCACGGCCCGGATGAGGACCGCGGACGCCGACCCGGGCAGCCCGCAGACGACGTTGAGGCACGTGTACATACCGTAGACACGGTACACGTAGGCGTGGCCGGGCGGTCCGAACATCGCCGCGTTGCGGGCCGTCTGTCCCGAGCGGGCATGGGAGGCCCGGTCCTCCGGCCCCAGGTACGCCTCCGTCTCGACGATCCGCCCGACGCGGCGGGCCTCACCGTCGGCCTCTCGGACGAGCCACGTCCCGAGGAGGTCGCGTGCGGCCTCCTCGGCGTCGCCCGCCAGGCGCGAGCGGTCGAAGCCAGTCAGGCCGGTCAGGTCAGCGAGCGGAGATCGGCCGGGATGAACGGGCCGAGGATCGTGTAGACGCCCGGGATCAGCACGTCGCGGTAGACGTGGACGATGCCCGAGCTGTCGATGGCCTTCCAGAAGTCGCGCACGAGGATGAGCTCACCGTCCGACGGCTGGAGCGGCAGCCGGAAGAACGAATCCAGGATGACGATCGCGCAGCCGAGCAGGAGCATCGCCTGCACGACGCCCAGGACCCCGCCCAGGATCTCGTCCACGGCGGTCGCCTTGGAGAAGAGGGGTTGGTGCTTGTAGAGGCCCTGGATCACGAGCGAGAAGACGACGGTCGCGGTCACGAACACGAGGCCGAACCCGATCATGTAGCTGTATTCCTTCGCGAACTGATGCCAGTTCTGGGC
>DASVIK010000465.1:0-10802 GCA_036382135.1 Candidatus Limnocylindrales bacterium
TGGTCGTCGGCAAGACGCCCGGCGTGCTCGCGAGCGACAACGTGGCCGAGGCGGGTCGGAAGGTCCTCCGCTTCCACCTCGCCCGGATGATCGCCCGCGAACCGGGCACGCGCGAAGGCACGGATCCCGAGGAGCTCCACACGATGCGGGTGGCCACGCGCCGGATGCGGGCCGCCTGGCGCGTGTTCGGGGACGGCTTCCGAGCCGATCGGACGCGCCGTCATCGCCGGCGCCTGCGCGAGGTGGCGGCGCGACTCGGCGCCGTGCGCGACCTCGATGTCCTCATCGACGAGGCCGAGCCGTATGTGCACGCCCAGACCGTGGCCGAGCAGCGGGCCATCCAGCCGCTCTTCGCGGCGTGGCGCCAGCAGCGCGACGACGCCCGCGTCCTGCTCCTCCGCGAGCTCGACAGCGAGGCGTACGGCCGCTGGGTCGACGAATTCAAGGATTTCGTGCGGACCGAGGGCCTGGCCGCCACCTCAACTCTGCCGACCGCGCCGCACCGCATCCGCGAGACGGCCGGGTCGCGCATCTGGGCGTCCTACGAACAGGTCCGGGCGTATGAGCCGGTCATGCGCTGGGCCGACGTCGCCACCCTCCACGAGCTCCGGATCGCCGCCAAGTGGCTGCGCTATACGCTCGAATTCGTGCGCGAGTGCCTCGGGCCGGACTCCGCCGCGCTCATCGCCCGGGTCGTCGCGCTGCAGGACCATCTGGGCCTGATGCACGACGCGGACGTGGCGGCGGCGATGACCCGGACGTTCCTCGTCGAGCGAGCCGGCCGGCTGTCCGAGATCGAGACGGCCGCGATCGGCCGCTACCTCGTGGACCGCGAGCGCGAGGTGGTCCGCCTGCGACGCACGATCGGACCCGCCTGGCGCGGGATCGTCGGGGTGTCGTTCCGCCGGGGTCTCGGCCGGGCCGTCGCCGCTCTCTGAGGGTCACGCCGGCACTCAGGCGGGCCGCGACCGTCGCGCGGCGTTCGCGCGGCGCCCGACGTTCGCCGGACGTTAATGACGGGCCGCTATCGTCCGGGTTGTGCTCGCCCGAGCGGACACGTGAGCGGACACACGAAGGCTACCGGGAGGGCCACCCGTGTCGATGCAGCCGGAGGCAGGCGACCCGTCACCCGACACGGCCGAGGACGAGGTCGAACCTGCGGATCGCGACGAGCGGCGAGTCAGGGCGCTCGAGCGGATGTTCCGGCGCGCCTACGAGGGTGAGCGACGGCTGAGTACCGCGGCGATGAAGAAGATCGGGGCGGCGTTGCGCGGCGAGTCGACCACCGACGAGTCCACGAGGGACTAGGCCGTCGCGTGCCGATGAGCCTGCCGACGACCACGGCAGCTCGCGAACTGCGCGATGCATCGCCAGGGAGCAGCAAGCGGTTGGAGGGCCTCGCAAGGTGACGTGGGGACCCCGGTCTGAGTTCGCCCGATCTCCGATGCATGGTGTCCGGCTGCCCTCGCGGCGTCGCGAGCCGCCTAGTGCTCGCCACGCGCACGGTACGCAGCTCCAAGACCGGTCGCTCGGGATAGCGCACGCCACGGATGCATCGCGCAGGTCGAAGCGGGCCCGCCTCGGTCAGGGGCGCCAGCCGTGGGCGATCCGGGGCAGTTCCGCCCGCCACTCCCGGCCGGCGTGGGTGGCGGCAAGGACGGCGCCCTCGCGGACACCGGTGTCGACGACCGTCACGCGGTCGAGCCCGTAGCGCTCGAGGATCGCTTCCATGATCGCGACGCCGGCGGGGAGCACCCGGGCCCGGATCGGGTTGACCGCGTGGTGGATCGCCGCGAAGGCCGCCGGCTCGGATGCGAGGACCACCATCGCCCGGGCGAGCCGCGAGCGGGTGAGGACCCGGTCGAGCGCGGCCGCCGGCACGACCTTGAGCAGGTTGCTCGCCGTGCCGCCGACGGCGACGAGCTGGCGGAGGGGCGTGTCCGGCGCTCCGATGAGCCGTTCCCTGGCGGCCGCCCGAAGCGCGGTGATCTCGTCCACGGTCGGCGGATCGTGCGTGACGTGGGCCGCGGTGAGCCGGGCCGAACCGATCCGGACGCCGGTCGCGACCGCGTCGCGATCGGGCCCCACGACGATGAACTCGCTGCTGCCGCCACCCACGTCCACCACGGCCAGGTCGGCCGCCGGCTCGCGCCCGTGGGTCACCCCGATGAGCGTGAGATAGCCCTCCTCCTCGTGGGTGAGGACGTGGAGCGGGACGCCACTCGCCCGCTCCGCGTCGCGCAGCGCCAGGCGGGCGTCGGACGCCCGGCGAAGGGGCTCGGTGGCGATGAACGTCGTCGAGGCCGCCCCCAGGTCGCGCGCGATGCCGGCGAACCGACTCAGGGTCGAGGCGAGCTCGGCGCGCTTCTGGCGGCCGAGGCGGCCCCGCTCATCGACGACACCGCCGAGCCCGAGGAAGGCCGATTCGTCGAGCAGCGGCTCGAGCCGATGGCCCGACACGACCGCGACGAACAGGTGGACCGAGTTCGACCCGGCGTCCGCCGAGGCGGCGATCACCGGCGAGCCGGCGCGGGCCGGTCGCCGCGCAGCTGCCCGGGGTCGGGCACGGGTCCGGGCCGGGGCGACCCGGTCGTCAGCCGCCGGACGGGCCGGTCCCGCCGGTGCCGGGTCGGGGCGACCTCCGGGTGCGGGTGCCCGAGGAGGTTCGAGTCGCCTTCGGCGCGTTCGACCTTGGCTTGGCTGCCGGACGGGCCTTCTTCGCCGGTGCCGCATTCGGGGCGGCTGAGGACGCGCGAGCGGCGGGCTTCGCCGTGGACGAGGGCGCGGATGCACGCCGCCGGGTCGGAGGGGGCAGTGCCCTGCTGGCAACCGCCTTGCGCGCGGGAGCCTTCGCGGATGCGGCCTTGGCCGGTGTGGCCTTGGCAGCGGGCTTGGCCGGGGTCGTCTTGGCGGGAGTCCGCCTGATCGGGGTCCTCACTGTGGCCGACCCCCCGGCACCGAGCTCGGCACGTCGCGCCTCGAGCGTCGCGACGGTCGCCGAGGCCTTCGTCAACTGGCGCTGCCGCCGGCCCAGCTCCGCGCGGGCATCCTTGAGCTCCCGGTCCGCTTTCGCGATCGACCGTTCGCGACGCGCCTGCTCGCGCTTGAGAGCCTTCGATCCGGAGCCGTCGGCCGCGGCGGAAGCGGCCTTCGGGGAACGCGCCTGCTTCGCCATGGTGCCTCCCGTCATGTCGACCGCCGGGCTCGATCGTCGAGCCCGGACGATCTGATCGTCGAGATGATGCGCTCCGAAGATTAACGTCCCGCGAACCTGTCGCCAACGGCCCGTTCATCGAGCGGCCTGAACATGCCCTTCGACGGGACGAGCCGGGTGACCGGCCCGCTTCGCCAGCGACTCCTCTTCTCCGCCGGCGCCGCGCTTGCTCGGAGCGCGCGCGCCGGGCTCCTCCTCCGGCCGGCGTGCCCGTCCCACAGGGTACGCCGGCCGCTTCATGTGCGCGGACCGGCGTCGCTCGGGCCCGGCACGTTAACCGGCGGCTAACCCTCTCTCAACCGGCCGTTCATGACCGGTGCCCACGCTCCGGCGATGATGCCCGACGAATCGAACGACCGGACCGCGGATCGCCCGCGAGGCCTGGGCTGGCTCGTCCTCGCCACCGACGGCCCGGCGAGCGAGCTCCACGGGCACTCGGCCGCCGACGTGGTCGTCGTCGACACGGACGAGCGCTTCGTCCGCGTCCTCATGGCCGAGCGGCCGCGGGTCGCCATCGTGAGCGTCCCGCCCGCCGGACCCGACGCGCTCGGATCGGCCGCCCTGGAACGGAGCCGACGCCCGGTCCTCCGCCTGGTCATGGTCAACGATCCGGACGACATCGCCGGCCGGCTGCATGCCCTCGAACAGGGCTACGACGACGCCCTGCCGAGCACCATCACGACCGAGGAGCTCGCCGGCCGCGTCGCGCTCCTCGTCGCCCGCCCGCGCCAGCGGCCCACCGGTCGCCTCAGCGTGGCCGTCGATACCGAGCTCGACCCCGTCGCCCATCGCATCCGCCGCGGCGGGCAGGAGGTGCACCTCCGACCCAAGGAGTTCGCCCTGCTGGCGCTCCTGGCGACGCATCCCGGTCGCGTCTTCAGCCGGCGCGAGCTCATCGATCGGGTCTGGGGACCGGGCTTCGAGGGGGATCTCCGCACGGTCGACGTCCACGTCCGCTGGATCCGCTCGAAGATCGAGGCGGACGCCGACCATCCGGCGAACCTCGTCACGGTCCGCGGCACGGGCTACCGGCTCGACCCGCCGGGCCTGTGAGGCCCGCCCATTTCCCCATTCCCGGGCCGGGCAACCCGGCGAGTCCGGGCCGAAGGGCACTTCGACATATCACGCGTTCGTGTGATACTCGCCAGGTGATGAGGCCCGCCCGATGACCGCCCGCCTGCTGGCCAAGCTCGAGGACTTCCGCCTTCTCCCGTTCTTCGTCCTCGTCAGCATGGCGATCGGGATCGCCATCGGGAACGCCCTGTCCATCTCCGACTTCGCGCTGACGCCGCCGATCGACTCGATCAAGGCGATCGCCGGCGGGACGTTCTCCGCGACCGTGCCGAACCTGGTCTCTCTCGGGGTGCCCATCGGGCTCTTCGCGATGATGTACCCGGCGATGACGAACATCCGGCTCGACGAGGTCGGCACCGCCGTTCGATCGCCCCGCCAGCTGCTCGTCCTGCTCGGCTTCAACTACCTCGTGGCGCCGTTCGTGATGCTCGCCCTGGCGAACGTCTTCGTCGGCGACCCGGAACTGCACACCGGGCTCGTGCTCTACGGCCTGGCCCCGTGCATCGCGATGGTCATCATCTTCACGTACCTGGCCAAGGGCAACGCACCCATGGCCCTCGTCTTCGTGGCGCTGAACTCGGTCATCCAGATGATCCTCATCCCGGTCTACGCGCGCCTGCTCATCGGGAACGTCACGTTCGACGTCTGGATCGTCGCCGAAAGCGTCGTCCTGTACCTCGGCCTGCCGTTGGCGCTGGGCGTGCTGACGCGCTACCTGGTCACGCGCCGCGGAGGCGAGGCGGCCATGGACCGCATCAAGCCGGGCCTCACGGCGATGTCCATCCTGGGGCTGTTGTTCACGCTCATCGTCATGTTCGCGCTCAAGGGCGACCTCATCCTTCAGCGGCCAGGCATCGTCGTCGAGATGGCCATCCCGATGATCCTCTTCTTCATGATCATGTTCTTCGTGGTCCTCTTCGTCGGCTGGCGCCTGCGCTTCCCGTACGCGGACGCCGTGGCGGTCGCCTTCAGCGCCACGGGCCGCGATTTCGAGATCGCCATCGCCATCGCGATCACGGCGTTCTCGCCGACCGTCGCGCTTGCGACCGTCGTGGGTCCGCTCATCGAGGTCCCCGTCATGCTGTTCCTCGTCTGGGCGGCGATGCGGCTGGGACCGCGCTGGTTCGGGGTGCAGCCCGGCGACGTGACGCTTGCGGTGGCGCCCGCGGTCGCCTCCGAGCCGGTGGCATCTTGACGGCGCGAATGGAACTGCCGGTCCTGCCCGAGTTGCGGCTCGAGATCGCGGCCCCGGACGTCGACGCGGTCGCCGCCACCGCCGCGCTCCTTGGCGACCCCGTCCGCGCGGGCATCCTCGCGGTCCTGGCCTCCGGACCGCACTGCGTCTGCGAGATGGCGGCCGCCCTGGGCGAACGCCAGAACAACGTGAGCAATCATCTCGCCAGGTTGCGGCGCGCCGGCCTCGTCCGGGCCAGTCGGCACCTCGTGGACGCGCGCTGGGTCTACTACGAGCGCGACGAGCGAGCCTGCGCGGCGGCACTTACGGCGATCGGAGGACTCCTCCGCTGACGGCGGTCACGCCGGTCCCGTCACGCTCCTCCCTTCGGGGCCTGAAGCCATGACGCTCGTTCGCCGGAAGATCGCGTAGATGGCGGCCAGGACGGCCACCACGCCGATCCATTGGCCCGGGTCGAGTCGCTCGCCGAGGAACAGGAAGCCCCCGGCCACGCCGAAGACGGGGATGAGATAGAACGAGACGGCGGCGAACGAGGCCGGTACCCGCCGCAGGGCCGAGAGGTAGAGCCAGTACGCCAGCCCGTAATAGAGGACGCCGGACGCGATCGCGCTCGCCCAACCCGCCGCGGTCGGACCGGCCGGCTCGACCGCGCCTCCGAGCAGCCACACGGCCCCCACGAGGGCCACCGCGAAGATGAGGGCGTACGCCTGCTGGGCGAGGACCACCTGCGCCGTCGACTCGGCCGTGGCGAGCCACCGGCGCGTGGCGACGGTGTAGGTCGCGCAGCAGGCCACCCCGGCGACCGTGAGCACGACCCCGAACGGCGTCCCGGTGCTCCCGGGCTCGTAGACGACAAGCAGCATGCCGAGGACGGCGACGAGCGAGAAGGCGACCAGCGATCCACCGAGCCGCTCGCGCAGGAACCAGCCGGCGAGGAAGAGGATGAGCACGGGCTCGATCGCCCAGAGCATCACCGACAGGCTCACCGTGATGTGGACGAGGCCGAGCAGGCTCAGCGCGTAGGCAAGGCCCGGGTTGAGCACTCCGAGACGACCGAGGATCCGCGAGGCCGAGCGGTCGCGGAATGGAAGCCCTCGCCAGCGCATCAGGACCGTCAGGATGGCGAGGCTGGCGGCGAGCTGGATCGCGAGCAGCGTCAGCGGCGGGAATTCGGCGATCGCGCGCTTGCTGACGACGGTCCCGAGACCCCAGGCGGCGGCGGCCAGGATCAGGGCGAGGGCGGTTCCCCGCGGGAGAGATGGGGCGGACATGGGCGGGCTCCGTGCGACAGGGGTTGGCGGTTCGGCATCCTGGTTGCCGCCCTGCCACCGTCGTCGTCGCAGCGGGAATAGCCAGGCACGCGCCGTCGCGGCCTGGATCGCCTGCCAACGCTCATGGCCACGAGTATGGGCGCGCCGCGCGCGATGGCAAGCGGCTCCGGCCGGATGCGCCCCAGGATCCTGCCCCGCGTTAATCGAGCCTTAACCCGGCACAAACCCCCGGTTCACTCGGACGCCACAGGCTGCAGACGCACTGAGTCATCGCGAGCCCATATCGGACGTCCCCGTCCGAGCCCAGGAGGAACCTCATTGATCCAGCCAGCGAAGCGACTCATCACCTTCACGGCCATGGCCGCCCTGGCCGTCGGCGCCTGCAGCTCGAACGCCACCCCATCCCCGGCTGCTGCCTCCACGGCCCCCGCGGCATCCAGTGCGGCGTCGTCGTCCGCCGGATCATCGCCGTCGGCCGCCGGGGCATCGCCGTCGGCCGCGACCGCAGCCTGCCCGGCGCCGCCCAGCGGCTCTCTGACCATCCAGGGCGCCGGTGCGACCTTCCCGAACCCGCTCTATCAGGTCTGGTTCGAGAAGTTCACCGAGAAGTACGCGAACATCCAGTTCAACTACCAGTCGATCGGATCGGGTGGAGGCGTGACCGGGATCACGCAGCAGACCGTCGACTTCGGCGCGTCGGACGCCGCTCTCAAGGACACCGAGGTCGCCAAGCTGCCGGCCGGGACCAAGATCCTCCACGTGCCGACCGCATTGGGCGCCGTGGTCGTCATCTTCAACCTGGCTGGTGTCGACAAGATCCAGCTGGACAGCCAGAACATCGCCGACATCTTCCTCGGCAACATCGTCAAATGGAACGACCCCAAGATCGCGGCGAACAACTCGGGCGTGACCTTGCCCGACCAGCCGATCCTGATCGTCCATCGCTCGGACGGATCGGGCACGACGAACGCCTTCACGACCTATCTCGACACCGTCAGCCCCGACTGGCACACGAAGGTCGGCGCCGGCAAGGAAGTCAAGTGGCCGACCGGCCAGGGCGCCTCAGGAAATGACGGCGTGGCGAACGCGGTCAAGCAGACGCCAGGCGCCGTCGGCTACGTCGAGCTCCAGTACGCGACGCAGGCCAAGCTGCTGTCGGCCTTCGTGAAGAACGCCGATGGGCAGTTCGTGCCCGGCTCGACCGACGGCGTCACAGCGGCCGCGGATGCGGCTGTCGACGAGTTCCCGGCGGACTTCCGCCAGGCACCGATCATCAATGGCGCCGGCCCAACCACGTACCCGATCGCCTCGTACACGTACCTGCTGGTCTATCTGGACCAGACGAACAAGGACAAGGGCGGGGCGATCGTCTCGTTCATGTGCTGGGCCCTGACCGACGGCCAGGCCCTCGAGAAGGACCTCGGCTTCGCGCCGCTTCCCGCAGCGGTTGACCAGAAGGCGCTCGCCGAGCTCCACCAGTTCACGGCCGGCGGGTCGCCCATCTGGCCCTGAATCATCGGCCAGCGGGTCAACCTGACCCGTAACCCGAACGACGCCCGGCCGACCTTCCGGTCGCCGGGCGTCCGATATCCTTGGCAGGCTCGAGGAACCGACGACCATGACATCGCTCAGTGGGCCGTTGCCCGGCGCCCGGAACCGATCGTCGCGCGCACCCGACCGGCTGTTCCGTGGAGCCGCGGCCGTGGCCGCCGGCCTTGTCGTCGTGCTACTGATCGCGGTCGGGGTCCTCCTGACCGTGAGCTCCTGGGAGACGTGGCAGCGCTTCGGCCTGTCCTTCCTGACCGGACTCGACTGGGATCCCGTCAAGGGCATCTACGGCGCCCTCCCATTCATCGTCGGGACGCTCATGACGGCCGCGATCGGGATGGTCATCGCCGTTCCCATCGGCCTCCTCACGGCGATCTTCCTCGCTGAGCTCGCACCGCGCTGGCTGGCGATCCCGCTCGGGTTCCTCGTCGAGTTGCTCGCGGCCATCCCGAGCGTGGTCATCGGCCTGTGGGGCGTCTTCGTCCTGAGCCCGCTGCTGCGGGACACGGTCGAGGCGTGGCTGGCCGGCTCGATCGGCAAGGTCATCCCGCTGTTCGCCGGCCCGAGCTTCGGCGTCGGCATCTTCGCGGCGGGGGTGATCCTCGCGATCATGGTTCTGCCCACGATCGTGTCGATCTCGCGGGAGGTCATCAACGCCGTCCCGAACTCCCAGCGAGAGGCCATGCTCGCCCTTGGTTCGACGCGCTGGGAGATGACGACGAAAGCTGTCCTGCCGTACGCACGGTCGGGCATCATCGGGGCCATGATCCTCGGCCTGGGACGCGCCCTGGGGGAGACGATGGCGGTGACGATGGTCGTGGGGAACAACCCGCAGATCCCGTCGAGCCTGCTCGGTCAGGGCCAGACGATCGCGTCCGAGATCGCGACGACCTTCAGCGAAGCATCGGTCGGGCTCCAGACATCGAGCCTCATCGCCCTCGGCCTGACCCTGCTGGGCATGACCATCATCCTCAACATCCTGGCCCGGTTGCTCATCCGGCGCGTCGCCGGTGATGGCGTCGGCATGGCGAGCGGAGGCTGAGTCATGACCGCCACGCCGACGACCCTCCCCCACTCACTCATCCGGTCGCGCACCGATGCACGACGAGCGCTCGTTGACCGGTTCTTTCGCGGCTTGTGCCTCGTCGCCGCGGTCGTCGGGATCGTGCCGCTCTTCGCCGTCATCGGCTTCGTGGTCGTGAACGGTGCCGGCGGCCTGAATCTGGACCTCCTGACGAAGGCACCCAAGGCGTCGGGTGTCGGTGGTGGAGCGGTCGCGTCGATCCTCGGATCGCTCCAACTCGTGAGCGTCGCCACGGTCATCGCCGTTCCGATCGGCGTCCTCGCCGCCGTATACACCAGCGAATTCGGCGGCCGCCGGTCCGCGGCGATCATCCGCTTCTCGGCCGACGTCATGGTCGGCATCCCGTCGATCCTCATCGGTGTCTTCGTCTTCACCTTCCTCGTGCTGCCATTCCATCAGTTCAATGCCTTCGCCGGCAGTGCCGCCCTCGCGTTCCTCATGGTCCCGGTCGTCATGCGCACGACGGAGGAGATCATCCGGCTCATCCCGAACTCGCTGCGGGAGGCGTCGCTGGCCCTGGGCGTCCCGGCGTGGCGGACGATCCTCTCGATCGTCTTGCGGACCGGGCTCGGCGGCATCCTGACCGGCATCATGCTTGCGGTCGCCCGGGCTGCCGGCGAGACCGCGCCCCTGCTCTTCACCGCGCTTGGTAGCCGGCTCGTCAATGTCGGGAGCTTCGACAAGCCGATGGACGCGTTGCCGATGTTCGTCTTCATCAACGCCCGCCAACCGATCAGCGCTCTCAACGAACAAGCCTGGGGAGCGGCGCTCCTCCTGCTGCTCTTCGTCCTCACGATCAACATCCTCGTCCGGATCCGGACGTTCTCGGGTCGGCGACCCCGATGAAGGAGGCCTCCGATATGGCGATCGACAGCCCCGCCCTGCCCGAGACCGCGCCCGCCGGACCGACCGAAGAGGCGCCTGCCGCGTCGGCCTCCGAGGTCGCGGACGGCCCGAGTTCGGGCGCCCTGCGGGTCGACCATCTGAACGTCTACTACGGCGCCTTCCGGGCCGTGCGTGACGTCTCGCTCGCGATCCAGCCCCACGCGGTCACCGCATTGATCGGGCCGTCCGGCTGTGGCAAGAGCACGTTCCTGCGGACGCTCAACCGGATGCACGAGGTGATTCCGGGGGCCCGAGTCGAGGGCGAAGTCCTCCTGGACGGCGTGTCCGTCTACGACCCTCGGGTCGACCCGGTCCAGCTCCGAAGGATCGTGGGCATGGTCTTCCAGCGCCCGAACACGTTCCCGACGATGTCGATCCAGGACAACGTCGTGGCCGGACTCCGGCTGACCGGTCGCCACTCCGCGGCCAAGCTCGACGAGGTCGTCGAGCGAAGCCTTCGGAGGGCAGCCCTGTGGGACGAGGTCAAGGACAAGCTCCGCGAGAACGGCATGTCGCTCTCTGGCGGGCAGC
>DASVIK010000466.1:0-5601 GCA_036382135.1 Candidatus Limnocylindrales bacterium
GAGCCTCGAGGGCGAGTTCAGCGTCGGGCGGTTCGGGCGCCTCAGCCGGGAGCAGATGGCCCTGCTCGAGAGCTTCCTCCGGTCGCGCGGCAACCTGCGCGAGATGGAGCGCGAGCTCGGTCTCTCCTACCCGACGGTCCGATCCCGCGTCGATGCCCTCGTCCGTGCCCTCGGCCTGGGCGACGGCGGCCGGACCGACGAGCCGGTCGACGACGAACCGGACGCCGCGGCCAGCGCGGCCGCTCCGACCGAGGACCCGGGTACGACCCGCCAGGCCGTGCTCGAGCGCCTCGCCCGACATGAGATCACCGCCGAAGCCGCCGCCGCGGCCATCCGCAACCTGAGGAGGATCCCCTGATGGCTACCCAGACGAACCCGACGATCGAGCATCGCATCGGCGCGAACGGATCCGTCACGCTCAAGGTCGCGTCCGGCGGCGTGACCGTGCTGGGCACCGACGGTGACACCGTCCGCCTCTCGTCGCCGACCGGCCGAGACCTGAGCGACGACTACCGTATCGAGACCGGCGACGGTCGTCTCGAGCTGACCACCCGCGAGGGGCTCTCGAGCGGCTTCGGCTGGCTGACGGGGCGGCGCTTCGATCCGATCCATGCCGAGGTGCCCCGTGGCGCCAGGTTCCGCCTCGACACCGCGAGCGGCAGCGTCCACGTCGACGGCCTGCGAGGCGAGCAGCGCTACCGCGCGGCGTCGGGATCGATCGAGCTGACCGATGTCGCCGGGGACGTCACCGTCGACCACGTCTCGGGTGACATCAAGGTGCGTGGGTCCGGGACGCTGAGCCTCGTGGCGCGGACCGTCTCGGGCAGTGTGAGCGCGTCCGCGCCCACGTTCGAGAAGCTCCAGGCACGGATGATGAGCGGCAGCGTCCGGGTCGTCGGACGTCTCGTCGGCGACGGACCGTTCTCGTTCGACAGCGTGTCGGGCGACGTCTCGCTCGAGCTCGACGGGCCGGCCCGCATCGAGGGCACTTCGGTCGCCGGCAACGTCCGCACGGACCTGCCCCGTCGCGACGGGGGCTCGCCGGGTCGGCGCACGGTCGAGATCGGCGATAGCGGGCCGCGCGTCACCTTCAAGACCGTGTCCGGCGACCTCCGGGTCAACGGCCCCAAGGCTGCCCGGCCCGAGGCCGATGCGGCGCCGGCACCCGCCGGAGAGGCCAGGGCCGACGTGGTCGACGCCTCGCTCGCCGCGGTCGCACAGGCCGACCAGGCCGGGGCGGCGCTCGCCGCCGTGGCTCCGCCCGACCACGCGCAGGAGCCGCCGACCGACCTCGCGGCCCGTCGGCTGGCCATCCTCCAGGACCTGGAGGTCGGACGGATCGAGGTGGACGAGGCGGCCGCGCGACTCGCGGAGATCGACGCCGAGGAGGATCGGGCCAGGTCACATGCCCGGACGTTCGGCATCGGGCCGCTCCGCGGCGAGCTGCGCTGGGACCACCGTGCCTGACGCCCTGGACGATGTCCTGCGTCTCGTGGCCGAAGGCCGGCTGACGGCGGCCGAAGCTGCTCCGATCATCGCCGCCCTGGAGGCAGCGGAGCCGGCCGCGGACGGCAAGGGGGCCGGCCACAGACCGCCGGATCGCGCTACGCGCGACGACCGGGGATCGAGGTCAGGCTCAAGCTCCGGGACGGGCTCCGGCGGCCGCAGCGTACGTCTCGAGGTGACCGAGGGCGGCCGCACGGTCGTGAACCTGCGCCTGCCGGCGGGCCTGGGTGAAGCGGCCATGCTGCGCGTTCCCGGACTGTCGCCGGCCCAGGTCGAGCGGATCCGGAGCGCCCTGGCCGACGGCATGCGGGGCACGCTGCTCGAAGCCGGCGAGGACGGCGACGGGGTCCGCATCGTCATCGACTGACGGCGCCGGTGGCGCCGGTGGCGGCCGAGCCTCGCGCGACGGCTACGCGGGCGTCGGCTCGTCCAGCGGTTCGAACAGGCCCGGCGTCCCGCCGGCGTGCCAGAAGACGACTGTCCGATCGGCGAGGGCGCCCGACCACGCCATCTCGATGAGCCCGGCCAGTGCCTTGGCGGTGTAGATCGGGTCGACGAGGATCCCCTCGTTCCGCGCGAGCACGCGGCAGGCGTCTTCGCTCGCGGCGGTCGGACGGCCGTAGGCGGCGCCGAGCTGCGCGTCGTCGATCTCGATCGGCCCGACGAGGCTGCGGTCGAGCCCGGCGAGGTCCGCGGTATCCGCCACGAGTGAGCTCACCGTCCCGAGGAGTTCGGCGGCGGGATGCGCCACGGCCATGCCGACGACCCGGGTCTCGAGGCCGGCGAGCGCGAACCCCACGAGAAGGCCGGCCTGCGTTCCGCCCGTCGCGCTCGGCAGGATCACGACGTCCGGTCGGATCCCGCGCGCGGCTGCCTGGTCGGCCAGCTCGAAGGCCGCGAGGACGGACCCGACGACTCCGACGGCGCCCGAGCCCCCGGTCGGGATGATGTACGGCCGATGGCCGTCGGCCCGCAACTCGGCGACGATCCTCTCGACGGTCGCCGTCCGTTCCTCGCGAGCGTCGGTCGCCGTGACGTGGACCGTCGCGCC
Organism: Candidatus Limnocylindrales bacterium; assembly: GCA_036382135.1. Classification (GTDB taxonomy): domain Bacteria; phylum Chloroflexota; class Limnocylindria; order Limnocylindrales; family CSP1-4; genus C-114. The sequence goes on from DASVIK010000466.1 coordinate 2,558, forward strand.
GAGCATCTCGTCCAGGCGCTGGTTCGGGCCAGGCGGATCGAGCGGGGGACCGGACAGGACGAGATGGACCCCGAGCCCCGCGCGGGCTCCCGCGGCCGCGGTCAGGCGGGCGTGGTTCGACCAGCGGCGGCCGGTCGTCACGAGGGTATCGGCGCCCTCGGCGAGGGCCGCCCCGACGAGGAACTCGAGGTTGCGCAGCTTGTTGCCGCCGAACGCCAGCGGGAGAAGGTCCTCGCGCTTGATCCAGGTGTGCGCTCCACCGCCGATGGCGGCCCCGAATCGCGGGATGGGCTGGAGCGGGGACGGGCCGTCGAGGAGGGGGAAGCGCGGCAGGTCGGGAGTCCAGCGTGCGCCGGGCCCGCGCCGCGTCACCGCGGCGCCTTCGCTCGGGAGTCTTGCGCCATGGTCGCGATGGTACGCGGCCGATATCATCGACGCCCGCCGATCGCGGTGACACCACGGAGGAACGCCCGCATGGCCACCCGCCTGACCCGCGATGCCTGGCTCACCGGCACGGGCCAGCACCCCGGCATGGAACGGGCGGTGGCGGTGTCCGTGAAGACGGTCGGGTCGCACGGCATCTACTCGTCGATCGTGACCACCGCTCCGGGCGAGAAGACCCGCATCCATCACCACGGCGACTGCGAGACGAGCATCTACATCCTGAGCGGCGAGGCCCATTTCACGTTCGGCCCGACCGGGGTCGAGGAGGAGTTCGAGGCGGATGCCGGCGACTTCGTCTACATCCCGGCCGGCGAGGTCCATGTCGAGGCGAACCGCTCGCTCACCGTGCCGCTCGTCGTCCTCCTGTCGCGCAACTGCCCGGATTCGCTGAACGTGTACCCGTTCGACGACGCGCCGGCGTGAGGTCGACGCTCGAGCTGGAGCCCTTCGCGGACGTCCTCGCCCGCCACGGGCTCGCCGGCGTCCCCGAGTCGCCGTTCCCGAACGACGGGTGGTCCGGTGCTCGACTGGCCTTCCGGGACGCCGACAGAACGCGCTTCGTGATCAAGCGTGACAACCTCTCCTGGGACTGGATCGCCCGGGCCACCCTCGACGGGCCGGTCCTGCGCGAGGCCTGGTTCGCGGCACACGGGCCGACCCTGCCGGCGCCGTTGTGGGCCCCGTACCACGGAGCCGGCACGGACTTCGAGACGGACGATGCGACCCCCGCCGGGACGGCCGCGCTCCTCATGCCCGACCTGAGTCGGGTCCTCCTGCCCTGGGAGGAACCCGCCGACCTGGCCACGACCGAGCGCGCGATCGGGGCCATGGCCACCCTGCACGCCCATCGCTGGCCGGCCGCCGCGCTCGCGGGCGGGCCGTGGTGCCCCGTCCGGGAGCGCCTGCTCCTCCTGTCGCGGCCCGCCGCGGAGCGGTACCGGGCCGAGGGCAATCCTGTGGGCGAGCGATTCCTGGCCGGCTGGGACGCGTTCGACGCCGCCGCGTCACCGGCCGCCCGGCGGCTCATCGCCGACCTGGCGCGCGACGTGAGCCCGCTCGTGGCTGCCCTCGCCCGCCTGCCGGACACCCTGATCCACGGCGATCTCAAGCTCGCCAACCTCGGGTTCGCTCCGGACGGGCGGATCGCGATCGTCGACTGGCAGATGGTCAGCGTCGCCCCGATCGCGGTGGAGCTCGGCTGGTTCCTGGTCTCGAACGCACCGTCGCTGCCCATCGGTCCCGAGGCCGTCCTCGCGCGCTACCGGCAGGCGCTCGACGTCGCCGGCGGGGGTCCGGCCATCGGCGCCGGCGAGGGCACGGCCGAAGACTGGGCCATGCAGGTCGACCTCACGATCATCGTCGGATTGCTGCTCCGGGGCTGGCGCAAGGGCCTCGACGCCGCGGCCCAGGCCAGGTACCCCTCGGGCGAACGGGCGATCGACGACCTCGCGTGGTGGGGCGCGCGGGCCGTAGAAGCCGCGTCGCGGCGTCTCTGACCCGTCGCCCGTATCATCCGCGGATGAACCTGCGCAAGTTCCTGGGCCTGGACCCGACCGGTACGGCGGCACCCGGCGGGTCGAGCACGACCGATGCCGACGTGGCGGCCGTGCGCCGGATCGTCGACCGGCTCGAATCGATGCCTCCGGAAGAGGCCCGCAAGATGGCGACCTTCGCCTACGTGCTCGCCCGGGCGGCCGCTGCCGACTTCGGCGTGAGCGACGCGGAGACGCGGCAGATCGAGAAGATCCTCGTCGAGCAGGGCCTGACCGAACCCCAGGCGGTGCTCGTGACCGAGATCGCCAAGAGCACGGCCCGGCTCATCGGCGGGACCGAGGATTACATCGTGACCCGCGAGTACCGCGAGCTCTCGACGCCCGAGGAGCGGCTGGCCCTCGTCCGCGCCTGTTACCTCGTCAGCGCGGCGGATGACACGATCACGGCCGGGGAGTCTTCGGTCCTCGACGAGATCGCGAGCGAGCTCGACATCGAATCGCCGCAGGTCACCGCCATCCGCTCCGAATTCGCGGATCGCTTCTCGGCGCTCCAGGCGATGCGCCGCGCGGCGCGCTGACAGAACGCCCGCGGAGCGCCGTTAGGCGATCCCCGCAGGAGCCCGGGATCAGGCGAGGTCGGCACCCGCGGCCCGCGCGTCGGCCGCGAACGACGCGAGGGCTTCGTCGCTCTTCGTGGAGTCGTGAAGGATCGCCATGACGCGGCTGACGCCGAGCTCCCGGTAGGCGGCCAGCCGGGCGACCCTGTCCACGCCGCCCTCCAGCTGCTCGTGCCAGATGTGGACGGACACGGGCAGGGTGGCCGGGTCGCGGCCGATCTCCTCGCAGCGTGCCCGGATGACGGGGAGTGCCGCGGCGACCTCCTCGGGCAGCATCCCGTCCACGTTGAGCTCGTCGGCGAAGCGCGCGGCCAGCCGCCACGTCACGTTGGGTCCGTTGCCGCCGACCATGATCGGCACGCGCGGTTGCTGGATCGGCTTCGGGACGTTGACGGCGTCACGGACCTGGCTGTGCGTGCCCGCGAACGTCGCGTGGGTCGACCGGCCCGGAGCGAGCATCCGGGTGATCACCTCGAGGTCGTCGGCCAGC
>DASVIK010000467.1:0-2028 GCA_036382135.1 Candidatus Limnocylindrales bacterium
CGACGAGCGAATCGATCCCGGCGAGCACGTCGCGCGTCGGACCTGGTCCCCAGTCCCGGAAGTTGGCCGCGTTGAAGTCCTGGCCGTAGCCCTCGGACCCGCGTGGGTTGCAGTACCACACCCCGATCCCGGCGCCGGCCAGGACCTGGAACTCGATGAACGGCGACCAGCCGTAGAGCGAGTGCGGGCCGCCGTGGATCTCGGTCACGAGCGGCGCCGGGCCCTGCGCCGCTCGTTGGGGCGCGCCGCCCGCCGCCGATGACGCGTCTGCCGCCGATGTCGCCGGCGCGATGTACCAGCCCTGCACCGGCCGCCCGTCCACCTCGACCCAGCGCTCGACGGGTTCGACGAGCTCGAGCGCGGACAGGACTTCGGCGTTCAGGTCGGTGAGGCGGCGGGGAGTGGGCAGACCACGGCCCGAGCCGGCAGCCGGCACGTCGAGGACCCACAGGTCGGTCGGCCTCGTCGGCGTCGAGCGCGCGTAGGCCAGCCGGGTCCCGAGATCCGCGCCCGCGACGGCCGCCCGGCCGGCCTTCGGCGGCGTCACCTGGTCGAAGGCCGAGATGTAGTGGCGGCCTTCGCTGAGGCGCACCACATCCCCGTCGGACGTCGAGATCCGCCACAGCTCGTACGACCCGCCGTACGGCGCGCTGAACGTGATCCAGCGCCCACCGGCCGTGACCGCGAGCCGCGGTTCCTCGCCGGGCGTGAGGTCGCTGCCCATCCCGGATCCGGGCATGAGGTCGTGCCGGCCGGACAGGTTCCGGCCGCCGGCGTGATCCGCTTCGGAGCCGTCCGCGGCGAACAGCCAGATGTCGAATCTCGAGCCCGCCCGGGCCGGATAGCGGTGACCGAGCGCGGCCAGCGTCCCGCCGTCGGGGAGCCACGCGGGACCCGCGAAGTAGCTGTGCCCGAGGTCCGTGACCCGCGTCTCGGGCCCACCGTCCGCGTTGATGACGTAGACCTGCTGGTGCCACATCTGGTCGCGGTCGGCCCGCCGGTCGGTCGAAAAGGCGATCCGCGTGCTGTCCGGCGACCAGGCCGGGTCGAAGACCGGTGTCGCGGCCGTCGTCAGCCGCCGGGCCGTGCCGTCGCCAGCCTCGACGACCCAGAGCTCGAGCTCCTTGCCGACGATGTACCCCGCCCCGTTGTACTGGTAGCCCAGGCGGTCGGCGTAGCGGTAGTCGGAGAGCGGCGGCAGCTTCGGATCGGGCTTGCGTCCGGTCCCACGCCGGCGGGCATCCTCTGCGCGGGTCGCGCCGCGGGACGATGACAGGACGGCGATCCGCCGTCCATCGGGCGCCCACACGAAGTCGGCCACCCCGCGGGGCAGGTCGGTGAGCCGCCGCGCCTCCCCACCCTCGAGGGAGAGGAGGTAGACCTGGTCGCCGTCCTCTCGATCGTCTGGAGCCCCGGGCATCTCCTCGGTCGTCAGCCGACGATCGGAGATGAAGGCGAGCGACCGGCCGTCCGGCGAGAAGCGTGCGTGCCGGTCGTGCTTGGCACCGATGGTCAGCTGGCGGGCCGGCGCCGAGCCGTCGGCCGGCACGAGCCAGACCGAATGACGGTAGCCGTCCCGCCGGGCCGCCGCGACCTGCACGGTGAACGCCACCCAGCGACCGTCCGGCGACAACCGGGGGTCGGTCGCGATGCGGAGTTCGTAGAGATCCTGGGGGCTGAAAGGTCGGCTCATCGGGCTTGTGGATCCTCCGCAGGATCGCGCGGGCAGGACTCCCGAGCGAAGGCGCCGCGGTGGCGCGGCGCACGGGCGACCCTCAGTATCGGGAGTCTTGCTCCGGACGCGCCGCAGTGTAGCCGCTACCATCGGGCGACGATGACCGACCAGCTGTCGCTGCGGTTCGAGCCGGGTCTGCCGCGCTTGCCGACCGACCTCCGGCCGATGCTCGCGCAGACCGCGGCGGAGCCCTTCGACTCGACGGGCCATCTCTTCGAACCATCCTGGGGTGGCGAGCGCGCCCTCGCGTTCATCGAGCCGGCCGATGGCGCACCGTTCCGGCTGCTCGACCA
>DASVIK010000468.1:0-5436 GCA_036382135.1 Candidatus Limnocylindrales bacterium
GAGACCGGCATCCCCAGCGCGGCCGTACCGACGAGGACGGTCGCTGCGGTCATCTCCGCCGCGAACCCGTGGACCGGTTCGAGGTCGGCGACGCGTTGCCCCATCGTCTTCATGATCCGCCAGCCGCCCACCGCGGTCCCCAGGGACAGCGCCGACGCCGAGGTGACGATGACCCAGACCGGGACCTCGACGCTCGGGATCACCTTCGCCGAGAAGAGGGCCAGGGTGATGATCCCCATCGTCTTCTGGGCATCGTTCGACCCATGGGCGAAGGCCATATAGCCGGCCGACAGGACCTGGATCCGGCGGAAGTTGTGGGAGGCCGCGCGCCGCTCCGCGCGCCAGAAGACCCGGTACAGGACGATGGCCAGCACGAACGCTCCGATGAAGCCGATCACCGGTGAGCTGACCAGCGGCAGGAGGACCTTGCCGCCGATCCCGCCGACGTTGAGGGCGCCGGTCCCCGTGGCGACGATCGTCGCACCCAGCAGGCCCCCGATGAGGGCGTGACTGCTCGAGCTGGGCAGGCCGAGCCGCCAGGTCAGGACGTTCCAGGCGATGGCGCCGAGGAGCGCTGCCGCGACCACCGCCTGGCTGGTCGACTTGTCGTCGACGAGCCCCGAGCCGATCGTCTTCGCGACCGCCGTTCCGGCGAACGCGCCGATGAAGTTGAAGGAGGCGGCCATGATGATCGCGGTCTTCGGCCGCAGGGCACGCGTCGCGACGGAGGTCGCGATGGCATTGGCGGTGTCGTGGAACCCGTTGACGTAATCGAAGGCCACGGCCAGCACGAGGACCCCGACCAGCGTGACCGTGAACCCCTGGAGCACTCGGGTGACGCCCTCTGACTTGGGCCGGTCGAGCCGGGCCGCGCCGATGTGAACTCCGGCGCGGCACCGGAGACGGGCGGCACACGCGACCGGCGGGACGTGGACCACGGTAGCAAGTCGAGAGGACGCGCGCCGGTCGATGCGGGTCGGTCCGGCCGCGGGGCTGTCCGCCCCGATTCGGCAGGCCGGGGGCCGCGGCCGGTATCCTTCGCGGAATGCGCCTGTCCAGACTCTTCTTCACGACCCTTCGCGACGACCCGGCCGATGCCGAGATGGCGTCCCATCGCCTGCTGCTCCGGGCCGGCTACGTCCGGCAGCTCGGGGCCGGGATCTATTCGCTCCTGCCCCTCGGCTTCCGGGTCAACCAGCGGGTCGAGCAGGTCATCCGCGAGGAGATGGACAGAATCGGCTGCCAGGAGATGGAGATGCCGGTGGTCCATCCGGCCGACCTCTGGCGCGAGAGCGGGCGCTACTACAAGATCGGGTCGGAGATGGTCCGATTCAAGGACCGCGCGGACCGCGACATGGTTCTCGCCATGACCCACGAGGAGGTCGTCGCGAGCCTGCTCCGGGACATCGTGCGCAGCTATCGCCAGCTGCCGATGATGGTCTACCACTTCCAGACCAAGTTCCGGGACGAGCCCCGCTCACGCGGCGGCCTCATCCGCGTCCGCGAGTTCGTCATGAAGGACGCGTACAGCTGCGACCGTGACGAGGCCGGCCTCGATCGGAGCTACCAGCTCCAGTACGAGGCCTACACCCGGATCTTCGAGCGCCTGGGCCTCGACACCGTCGTCGTGGGGGCGGACGTCGGGATCATGGGCGGGAGCGGCGCCCACGAGTTCATGTTCCTCAACGAGTTCGGCGAGGACACCCTCGTCATCTGCGACGCCTGCGACTACGCGGCGAACCAGCAGATCGCCGTCGTCGGCAAGCCCGAGGTGGCGGCGGAGGCGCCGAAGCCGATGGAGGAGATCGCCACGCCCGGGGCGACCACGATCGCGACCCTCGCCCGGTTCCTCGAGGTCGGTCCGGAGCGCACCGCCAAGGCCGCGTTCTTCATGACCGGCGACGGACGGTTCATCGTCGCGATCGTGCGCGGCGACTTCGACGTCAACGAGACGAAGCTCGTCAATGAGGTCAAGGCCGTCGGTGGCCTGCGCCCGGCGACGGTCGAGGAGATCAAGGCACGCGGCATGGAGGCCGGGTACGGCTCGCCGATCGGCGCGCGCGACGCCACTGTGGTCGTCGACGAGCTGGTCACGCGCTCGCCGAACCTGGTCGCCGGCGCGAACCGCGACGGGTACCACCTCCTCAACGTCAACGTCGGGCGCGACTACACGCCCGACCTCGTCGCCGAGATCGCCAACGCGCGCGAAGGGGACCCGTGCCCCCAGTGCGGCAAGCCGGTCACGCTGCGCAAGGGGATCGAGGTCGGCAACATCTTCAAGCTCGGCACGGACTTCACGATCCCGATGGGCGCGACCTTTCTCGGCGAGGACGGGATCGCCCACCCGATCGTCATGGGCTCGTACGGCATCGGCCTGGGCCGCAACGTCGCGTGCATCGTCGAGGCGCACCACGACGCCAAGGGCATCATCTGGCCCGCCGAGGTCGCGCCGTACCCGGCCCACCTCGTGACGGTCGGGGCGAACAAGGACCCGCACGTGGTCGAGGTCGCGGAGCGGTTGTACGAGGCGGCGCTGGCGGCCGGCCCGCGCCACGAGATCCTGTACGACGATCGTGACGAATCGCCGGGCGTCAAGTTCACCGACGCCGAGCTCCTCGGGATGCCGCGGATCCTCACGGTGAGCCCGCGTTCGCTCGCCGCGGGCGGCGTCGAGGAGACCGATCGGGCGACCGGCGAGCGGAAGGTGCGCCCGATCGCGGAGGTCGAGGCCTCGCTCGTCGGGGGTTGATCGGCCGACGCCTGCTTCAGCCCTCGCGCGCCCGGGTTGCGAGCGCCCCGGCCAGCTTCGCCTCGATCACGGCGTGGTCGGCCCACCAGCGGATCATGTCCACGAGGGTCTCTTCGATGGGCCGGAAGGCGATCCCGAGCTCACCGGTCGTGCGTGAGGTGTCGACGACCCGGGCGTTGCCGAGCAGGTAGTCGAGCGAACCTGAGGGTACGAGGTCGACCAGATGCCCGCCGGCGAGGTCGTTGAGTCGGGCGATCCCCCGCATCGCCCGTGGCGGCATGAAGAACCGGCGTACCCGACGACCGGTGAGCGTGTCGATCCGCGCAGCGAGGTCCCGGTACCTGACCACGGCCCCCGTGGCCAGGTAGTGCGCACCGCGCGGAGCGCCCAGCGCCGCGACGAGGATCGCCGCGACGTCGCGGACATCGACGACGGCGATCCGGAAATCGGGCAGCGTCCCGCCCCCGATGACGCGCACGAGCAACCCGCCGCTCGTGCCGGGCCCGGGATCGTCGGGTCCGATGACCAGGGCAGGGTGCACGGTCACCCGGTCGAGACCATTGCCGTCAAGCAGTCGCGCGGCCTCCTCGGCCTGCACCTTGCTCCGCAGGTATGGATCGCGCCAACCTGGGTCCCCCGGTTCGACGAGCGGTGTCGTCGGGTCGATGGAGTCAAGGCCAAGGGCGAACACGACTTGCGAGCTCACGTCGACGACTCGGACCCCCACCTGCAACGCCGCTCCGAGCGCGCTCTCCGACAGCCGGGGATTGGCCTTCGACTCGGCCTCGGCCGCCTTGTCGTAGCGATAGGCGGCGCCGGCATGGATCAGGGCGTCCCGGCCGTCCAGGGCGACCGCGACGTCGCTCATCGCGCCGAGGTCGCCCACTGCGATCTCGACCGGGAGCGAACCGAGGATGTCGCGAGCCCGGTTCTCGTCCCGGGCGAACACGCGAACCGCGTGTCCGGCCTCGAGGAGCGCCCGGACGGTCGCCCGCCCAACGAACCCGGTGCCGCCGGTGATGAGGACCCGCACATCGGCATGCTAGCAGCGGGCTTTCCGATGACCGTCGTCGCGCCGGCGACCCCTCAACCGTAGGATGACCGGATGCGTGGGCCAGAGCTCCCGACCGACGACCTGTATGCCCGCCTCGAGCTGCCCGTGGACGCTGCTCCGGAGGCGATCGAGATCGCCTGGCGGATGCTCCTCAAGCTCCACCACCCCGACGTGGCCGGGGAGGGGTCGCTCGAGACGGCGAAGCGGATCAACATCGCCCACGACTGGCTCTCCGACCCCGCGCTGCGGGCGCGCTACGACCGGTCGCGCGGCGAGCGGCACGGCGGCCTGAGATGGACGAGGAGCGCCCGCAGCGGCGAGTCACGAACCGCGGGCTCCGAACACCCGCGACGCGGCGCGCCGGCCGAACCGAAGCGGAGCCCGGTCCACGAGCACCCGCACCGTCACGACACGGACGCTGATGAGCGACCGCCCGACCTCGGCGTGCGCTCTGCCGCGGTTCTGGCATTCCTCGACCGCGTCGCGGCCCTCGACCCCGACGAGATCGATCGTCTCGGACTCGCCGAGCCGCCACCGCTCGCCTTCGTCGCAAGCATCCGGCGGTTCCTCGACCCGGAGCGACTCCAGGCGCTGGACGAGCTCGAGGCACTGCTCGGCCGGCGGTTGCCGCCGGCGGCCCGGGCCGTGCCGGCGGCGAGTGACGCCGTCACGAGCTTCGGCCAGTTCCTCGTCCTCGAGGGCTTCCTCGCCGACCTGCTCAGCGAACCGTTCCACGAGCGGGTGGAGGAGCGGATGACCCGCGGCTGGCTCGCCGCCGTGGGCCGCACGCGCTATGGGCCGCGGACAGCGGAGGTGCGCGCGCTTGTCGCTCGGGCCCGAACGCTCACGCCGACCGACGGTGCCGGCCTCGTGGAGGCGGCCGCTGGACTCGGGCTCACCGACCGGCTCTGGCCCCACGGGACCGATCCGGACGAAGACGAGGTCCTGCGCGTCTCCGCCGCCCTCGCCGCCCGGGATGCGGCCGAGTCGGCTCGCGCCGGCGGCTCGAACACCAGGGCGCAGACGGCCGTCGCCTCGTTCGCCCGGGTCCTCGCCCTGGCCCCGGCGTTCGGACCGGCCGAGGCGGCTCGGCTCCTACGACCCTGGCGCGATCTCGACGATGCGGGAGAGCGCTCCCAGCGGCCACGGCGCGTCGACGATCGCTGAGGACGGCCGGACCGGCGGCGCGGGCCGTCGCATGACGGCGCCATCGCGCGTCTCCACGCCGGCGGACGCGCCGGTCGTGAGCGAGGGAGGGAGACGACGGATGACGCAGGGCCCGAACTCCAGGGGTCGTCGCAGGCTCGCCGTCGTCTTTGTCGCCTCCGTCCTCGCCGGCTGCGGATCGACGGTTCCGCAGGTCGTCACGCCCGAGGCATCTACCGGTTCGACCGCGTCGCCATCCGCGATCGAGACCGCGTCGTCAGTCGCAACGACGCCGAGGCCGACGAGCCCCGCGCCGACCGGGACGCCGGCTCCCACCTCCGAGCCGAGCCCCACCGGATCGCTGGATCCGGTCGTGAAGGAGCAGTTCGGCGCGCACGCGATCGCTTTCCTGGATCGGACCCACGGGATCGTGGTCGGCGCCGGCGGGCCGTCCGCGACCCGCGGTGTCGTGCGCATCACCCGGAAC